>JBGCFH010000335.1:0-5723 GCA_045106825.1 Saprospiraceae bacterium
TTTAGTTTTGCCTTTAATGGACCTTGTAACGGCTTGATAGAATTAATTGATAATGCAAACGATCCATTCATTAACAACGGTACAACCAGTCCTGATAATGCGATAACAATTTTGGGTGCAGGAGGTTCTGCCTACAGTAATAATTACAATGTAGGATTTTCTAATTGTGATGATTATGATAATGATGGTGTACCAAATGCGACCGATCAATGTCCAAACTCTGCCCCAGGAGCGGTAGTAGATGCCAACGGATGTACGGATACAGATGGTGACGGTTTCTATCCTGATGCAGATAGCGGTTCAGGGACTTTTGATCCAAACGATACTGACCCTTGTGTACCAGATGCGAGCTCACCTGCTTGTACAGGGAATAATTGCACGATAGTAGCACCTACGATTAGTGGAAATTAATACATCAAAAGTAAACCTATAAGGTTTCCAAAAACCTTATAGGTTTCATACACGATTTGATACAGGATTTAATTACAGGAGAAGAAAAAATAAAACTTACTCAAAACTAAAAATTGAGTAAAGGACACCTAATTGCTAATAGCACACTAATATTAAAAAACCTTAAGTAATACAATTAAAATGTCACTTTTAGTAAAAAATAGTAAAAATAGCAAAAGAAATAATAAATCACTATGAAACATACAATCATATATCTGCTACTATTGATGAGTTTTCCCAATTTTACGTTGGGTAACTTATCAACAGGAACAATGACTAATCCTGCAGTATTGCCGACTTCACCGACAGCATGCGATTACACAGGGGTTACCAGTATTAGTTTGGCAGCAACAGGAGGCAGCAATGCAGTGGGGGAAACGACAGAATATGTTTTAACGGATATATCAGGAACAATATTACAAATACAATCTAACTCCAATTTTACCAATATATCAACAGCAGACTATGCTGCCTATGCCGTCAGTTACGAAACTGCAATTGGCGTAACGGGATTAACTATTGGACAGAATATAGTGAACGTAGCGAGTTCAGGTTGCTTAGACTTTTCAGTTCCATTCAGCTTTAGAGTTTGTCCACAGAACAATCCAACGCCTGTTCTACCAACATCACCAACAAGTTGTAATTATGTTGGTATAAATTCAGTAACATTAACCATAACAGGTGGTAGCAACGCAGCAGGTGAAACGACAACATATGCCTTGACCGATATCTCAGGTGTAATTTTAGATATTCAATCAACACCAACTTTTAATAATTTGACCACAACAGATTATGCAGCGTATGCTATAAGCTACGAAACGGCAATCGGGCTGACAGGTTTAACAATCGGACAAAATATTCAAGGTGTAGCAAGTATAGGTTGTTTAGATTTTTCAGCTCCATTCAACTTTAGAGTTTGTTCAAATGAAATTTGTAACAATGGTATAGACGATGATGGTGACAATTTAATAGATTGTGATGATCCCGATTGTGGGCAACCAACTATTACAAACGTTGCACCAACTAATCCGACAACTGTAAGTTGTCCGAACTTAAACAATGGTTCAATTGTAGTCACGGCAACAGGTTCAAATTTAGAATACAGTATTAATGGTGGAACTTTTCAAGTCAGTAATACTTTTTCTAACCTAACAGCAGGAACTTATACCATAACTGTTCAAAATAGTCTAACAGGTTGTAGTACAGCTTCAAGTGAAACTTTGATATCGCCTACTTGTTCGGAGATTTGTAACAATGGTATAGACGATGATGGTGATAATTTAATAGATTGTGATGATCCAGATTGTGGGCAACCAACTATCACAAACGTTGCACCAACTAATCCGACAACTGTAAGTTGTCCGAACTTGGACAATGGAATAATCACTGTTGCTGCAACAGGTTCAAATTTAGAATACAGTATTAATGGTATAACATTCCAACAAAGTAATATTTTTGGAAATTTAACTTCAGGAAATTATACCATAACTGCTCGAAATAGCATAACAGGTTGCGGGACGACTTCAAGTGCAATATTAACGGCACCTACTTGTCCAACAAACCCAACAGCAACACTACCAACATCACCGACAGGTTGTACTTATACTAATGCTACTTCCGTCAATTTAACCATAACAGGTGGAAGTAATGCCGCTGGCGAAACAACTGAGTATGCTTTAACGGATATATCAGGAATGATTTTAGACATTCAAGCCACTCCAAGTTTTAGTGGTTTAACCAATGGTGAGTATGCGGCCTATGCCGTCAGCTACGAAACAGCAATCGGAGTGACAGGTTTGACCATCGGGCAAAATATTCAAGGTATAGCGAGTACGGGTTGCTTAGATTTTTCAGCTCCATTCAGCTTTAGAATTTGTCCGCAACTACAACCCGACCCAGAGGTTTGTAATAATAATATTGATGATGATGGTGACGGGTTGATTGATTGTGATGATCCTGACTGTAACTGTAACACTCCTGTTGCAGGAACACCAGCAGCATTACCGACTTTTATCCCACCAGGTTGTGATTATTTCTCCAATCAAACCATTACACTATCCGCAAATGGTGGAACTGCAGGAACAGACGAAACGATACAATATGTATTAACCAATGGTAATGGTGTAATTTTACAAATCAATAATTTGACGATTTTTAATAGCTTAGCAGCAGGAACTTATATCGCTTACTCTATAGCTTATAAAACAGTAAATCCTCCTGCCAACCTAACTGTAGGTACTAATATCTTGAGCGTAACGGCAAGTTGTATTGACTTTTCACAACCGTATAGTTTTATTGTCTGTGATGGTAGTACTCCAGGGAATTGTGACTATCAACTGAATACCGCTATCAATTTAACAGCAACAAACAGTAATTTACCGAATGCATCCGTAAAATATTTTATTACCGATGTCACAGGATTAATACTTTCGACTTCGACTAATTCTACTTTCTTAGGATTGTCCTCGGCAGGTACCTACTTTGCCTACGCTTTAGCCTATGGCAATGCAGGAACAGTGATAGGTGATAATGTTGGTGATAATATCAATAATATTATCATCACTGGTACTTGTTTTGATTGGTCACTACCGTATGTATTCGATGCTTGTGATGCCACGGAAGATTGCACCAATGCTGTTGATGATGACGGTGATGGTTTGATTGATTGTGATGACCCTGATTGTATTCCTGCTACGCCAGGAGCGATTCAGTTTGATTAGCAAATATTATTTTACATATTTACATATACTACTGTAAGTGGTTATTTTAAAATAACCTTTCTCATATTATTATTAGTGACACTTTTAAGGCTACCTGATTAATTATTAAGGTAGCCTTTTTTTTATATCATTATCACTATCAAAATATATGGGTGTAATTCAGTTTTTCATTAAGCAGCCATAGCAACGAAATTAACAAGTCTATCTCAATGTCCACTCATATTTAAAGTTCGTAAATTCAACATATTCTTAGCACCTTGAATAGACCACCTTTGTCCTGCTAATTTTAGTCTTTTTTGAATTACTGTTCGATGAGCTGACTCAATAGCACCTGAACCGATTAATAAACCTCTTTTGATAAAATCGGGATAATTCATTCTTTTACGATTATTTTCCAAATACCTCTTGAGTTTATCCTTTTCAGATTTTTTTGTTTTAGTTAATGGTCTGTCTATATCGTGAATTAATTGTTCAATTTCTGTCCACAACGCATCTAATCCTTTTTCTTGGAGAATTTTAGAACATTTAGATATACTTTGTTTACGCTCTGTAGGTAGCAAAATCAATGTTAAGAATTTACCAATATCTTCCATCGCATGATAAAAATCTAATATTTGTGTTGCTTTAGGATATTCAGCATCTATCCATTTCCATTGCCATCTTGCACCATCATTGATAAAAACAAGTCTTTCATTTAGAGTCGCTTAATCGTCTAAAAAAGTTAAACCAACCAAAGCTTCTTTCGACTTGCCATCGAGAAGATTGAGGAACAAATCCTTTTTCAGTTGGTGGTTTTTGTGTAATTTCTACTGTCCAATTATACCATTGTGCATCTTTCTCAAATTGCCCTTTATATGTTCCATCCGCAGCTATTGTTTTTAATCTTTTCAAAGGAACTAACTGCCATAATAATTCTCTTCCTTCTTTACCATCATAACAATTTGCCGCAGAAACATGTAACGCCATAGGTAAACCTAAACAATCAACAGCGATGTGACGCTTACGTCCATTAACATTTTTTCCACCATCTATACCTGTTTCAATAGAAATTAACGAACCTATTTTTACGCTTTGACTATCAACTGCTATATGAGATGGTATCGATTCTCTTTTTTGTCTAACTTCCTCTAATTCAACAAGTTTTCTTAGAACTTGATTCCAAATACCTGTCTTTTGAAACTTCCTAAAATAGTAGTATACACTTTCCCCACCGAGATTTCGGGGCAGGCACGGTGGATATTTTTCATCACAATTTCGCCATTACACTCCTGTTCGAACTACTTTTAAAATAGCATTCATCATTATTCGTAAACAATATTTACGTTTTCTTCCCCCGAGGTTTCGGGGCAGGCTATTGTCTACTATTTCTTTTATAACTTCCCATTGGGAATCTGTTAATTCGGTAAATTGCGTTGTGCGAAATTTTAATTTCCCTCGTACTTGTACCATCGTATTTTATGTTTTTGCAATCACAAAATACGTACAGATTCCTTTTATTATTTTTTCAATTTATCTAATCCTTATTTTTAAACATACTCTAAGTGCTGAAATCTTGCATAAAACTCGCAACCCGTAACTAATCCTGACTTTGTCAAGATAGAATTATACTAATTGCCTATATTCTTTAGGTGTCATACCTGTTTTGGATTTAAAAAATCGACTAAAATCACTATGGTTTTTTTGAGAGAGTTTGTATGCAATTTCATTGATTTGTAAATCTGTTTGTCTGAGTAATACTTTAGCCTCCAAAACAATCATATCATTCAGTAAGTCTTGTGCTGAAATACCGACTGTTTTTTTGATACATTTATTTAAATGATTAGGTGATATATTTAAAAGTTGAGCGTATTCAGATACTTTTTGGCGTTCGTAAATATTTCTGGAAAGTGCATCTTTGTAGCTTTCGGTAATTCTTGATTTGGCATCTTTTTTTAAAGACGCATCTGTAATAAAAAAACGATTGACTTCTGTAAAAAGTGTCAATAAATAAACGACGATTAAATCAAATTTTTCGGTATTTTCTTTTTTATACTCTCCTTCTAAACGCTTGAAAATATTTAAAATAAAAGGGATTATATTTTCGTCTATTTTAACAACAGGCTTGCTCATAAATTGTAAAAAAGGAAAATCTCTTAATAAATTATGCTGAGGAAGATAATTCGTAAAAAGCTCATAATTAAAATGACAAAAATATCCTTCAATATCTTCACTCATAAAAGCGTGTTCCGTAATCTGATAGGCAGGTAAAAAGAAAAAAGTATTTTTGGTAATTTCGTAAGGTGTCAACGCCTTGCTTCTTTGGGTTTTCCCTTTAGTCAAAAATAAAAAATCATAAATAGGCTTACGGTGAGGTGGCAAGGGAAACCTGATTTTATCTCGATAATCTTCGATTCGATTGATGTGAAATAACTTATGAAAAGAAGAGAAATTAAGCTCTTCTATAGTTCCTCCAAAGTGCTGATTACTCATTTCCGAAAATTCCCATACTGGTATAGATTTAGGTTTCCACATTTCTAAGTTATTTTAATATAGACTGTTCAAAATCATTAGTGA
>JBGCFH010000336.1:0-28229 GCA_045106825.1 Saprospiraceae bacterium
GCTCTTTATGATTCTATGTGGTTTACAGTAGCGGCTGCTTTAGCTGCCGTATGAGTTTGTGATATTTTCGGCAGCCCCGAGGACTCGGGGCCGTTACTTAGCATCAAAATATTCAAAACCACGTAAAATCATAAAGAACCAACTTAAAATACTTTTGAAACACAGTACAAATGATTTTATCTTAATTTTTACACATCATACTTATTTCTTTTTACGTTTAAACCCAAATTGATATTTCAAGCCAATACCATAAAGTGTTTCAGGTTCAACATTATTCAACTCATGTTCATACATTAAAAAGAAACTTAAATCTTGACGTTTTACAAAACTGTAATCTGATCCTAAACGAACACGGTAGCGAGATATGTTATAACTCGTTGCATCATTATTTCTGCTAAACAACTCAAATGTTAATTTTGGATCAAGTTTCCAATCTTTTATATTATAACCAAAACTTACTTTGTGTCTTAAATCATTAGTTGGGATATCACCTTCTAATTCGCTAATTCCCAATTGATTACGACTTTGATAACGAAAACGATAGCCAACAGATAATCGGTCAAATTCTAATTTATAAGCTGCATCTAAATTATATCGAAAGAAATATTCAATACCTTGTTTATTGCCTTCTGTATCGTTTTTTGTAACGTGTCGTCCGCCAATAGATAACTCTAAAGGTTTAAGGAAATCTACTTTTCCAGGATCATAAGTTAATGTTGCTTCTGTGAATAATTGACTAAATGTACTCAAGTTATCTTTTAATCGAAACTGTTCTTCCAGTTCGAAACTAAACTGTTTGCTAAAATCATATTTCAAACCTACAGCCGTCCATAACTCTGTATCGTCAAAATCTTCTTCTTCAACAATTTGCCCATTGACACTAATAACAACAAGTAAAAGTGTACTAAATAAAAGCCATTTTTTCATGGTGAATTTTTTTGGATTTAGGCATTAGACAATTAGTGAATGTCTAATGTATTAAAATAAAACTTCTAATTTTTGCCTCAATGCTCGTTTTGCTTTAAACAATTGTGTTTTTGAAGTGCTAACCGAGATATTCAGTTGTTCCGCTATTTCTTTGTGCGAATAACCTTCAATTACATACATATTAAAAACAACTCGATAACCTGATGGCAATTGTTGAATCAATTGAGTGAGTTCTTTTGCAGAAAGTCGCTCCAAAATATCATTAGAAATCGCAGCTTCTGTGGTGACAATTTCTAAATCAGCAAAAGATTGTTGCCACTGATTTTTTTTCAAATAACGCAATGCGGCATTGACTAACACTCGACCTGACCAACTTTTAAATTTTCCTCGATTACTATCAAACTGCTTTAAATCCTTGAAAATATATAACAAACCTTCTTGCAAAATATCTTCTGCTTCTGACCGATTTCGACCATAACGCAGACATAATCGAAACCAGTATTGCTTATACATATCGTATAAAGCACGTTCCGCTCTACGATTACCAGCAAGAATTTGTTTGATTAATTTATTTTCGTCCAAAACTTTGTTTGAGTGAACGAATTACGAATTATCCGCTTTCAGATGATTACGTACAACTCATTATTCGTTTTAGTGCCAAAAAATAATGAAAGGTTGCTCAAAGATTAAGAAAATGTGATTTAAAAATTAATTTTTTATGTTATTTTTTGATTGATTCTATTGATTACCTTCCGTTTTATCTCCTAATCTTAACGAAATAAGCACTGAATTTGTGGTCTTAGAAAACGAAAACCCATTTTTTTATCATTTTAATCCAAAAATCGCATTTTATAATTCTCTAATTGCCGAAAACTCGTATTCACACCGCCACAAGCAATCACCAAAATCGTATCATCAGCAGTAGATTTTTCATTATACAACATCGGATAAGCCAACGATGCACCGCAAGCAGGTTCGACCAAGATATTGTACTCATTCAAAAACGAAATCATCGCTCGAATACAATCTTCATCGCTTACTAAATGAGGTGTTACGTTAAACGCTTTCGCTTGTTTCAAGGCTTCTGGCGTTACCGTTTTTGCTCCCAAACTCGACGCAATAGAGTTGATTGATGGCAAAGTAACCAATTCATTTTTTACTATACTTTTCTGAAAAGAAGCCGTTCCAAATGTTTCAACCGTAATCACTTCCGTACTTTCCCAACCGTTTCGGCGTAAGCCTTCCAACACACCTAATAACAAACCTCCGCCACCGACAGATAACACAACTTTAGTCGGTTGAGGCATTTCCTTCGCACATTCATCAATCATCGAAGCGTGACCTTGCCACAATAATTCATCATCGAAAGGTGACACATAAACGGCATTTGTTTCTTTTGCTTCTCGCAATGAATATTCATGTGCTTCGTCCCAGACTTTGCCTTTTACCGTCACTTCTACATCTAAATTTCGAATTTTATTAATCATAAATTCAGACGTCGATTCTGGCACAACAATCTGAATTTCTGCACCTAACTTCTTTGCGACATAAGCCATTGATAAACCAGCATTTCCACCAGAAGAAGCGATAAATTTTTGTTGTCCTTTCGCTAAATAATGGCGACACAAATATTCCATTCCACGGATTTTGAACGAACCAGTTGGTTGGTGTGATTCCATTTTGTAGAATACATTTAAGCCTTTTTCTTTTTTTAGCTGATAAGACTGTAATAATGGTGTTTTATGGTAGATTGTTTTCATTGTTTTTTTTGTTTGAACTCATCTTCAATCCTTCTCTTAAAAATAGAAGGAAGCTTGACAACAGACCTCAAAAGTTAATAAATTCGATTGCTGTCGGCTGGCTTCTCTCCCTTTCAAGGGAGAGACCGAGAGAGGGTTTAATCGTAAGATTTTATGAATTTCACTCCGAAGCTGGGGCTTCGGAATATGTTTTCTTCTATCTTTACAGAATTAAAAACATGAATGTAAATCAAATTTTTATGAAATTAAAGACACTCCTTGTATTACTTCTATTTTCTAATGGAATAATCGCTCAAAACGATTCGTATCACGACACTTTAACCAATCAACTCCAAAATATCTATAACTTAACCAGCGGAAATTGGGTATTTACAGGAAGTGAAACGACAAATATTGGAAACGCTATTTCCTACGGAAACACAACGACACAAAATACAGCGACTGGACAAGATTTTTCAATCGCTGTTAATTTAGACATACCTTCAGTAGGTACGAATCCTTGGGACGCAGGATATTTTATGAGCAATATTAATCCTGTTCAAACTGGCGATAAAATTTTAGCGGTGATTTGGGTGCGAACGGTTTCTACGCCTTTAGGCGGCCAATCTGGAAGGCTCAATATCTTTGTTGAAGATGCTCAAACGTATCACAAAGAATTTTTTATTGATGCAAATCCAACTTTTCAATGGCAACAATATTTAATTCCTTTTGAATCGACAGATAATTATCCAGCTGGTGATTTGAATTTTGGAATGCACTTAGCGTATCAAGAACAAGAAATTGAAATCGGTGGAATGACAATGATTAATTTTGGTAATTCCGTTTCATTGTCTGCGTTACCGCAAAATTTGAATATTGGAGATTATGATGGAATCGCTTCGAATGCACCTTGGCGAACTGCCGCAGCAAATCGTATCGAACAACATCGAAAAGCGAATATGCAATTGCAAATTGTAGATGATCAAGGCAATCCGATTCCAAATGCTTCCGTTCATGTCGAAATGTTGCGTCATCATTATGCGTTTGGAACAGCCGTTGTACCTCGGTTGATAGCGAATAATTCTTTGTTTAATCAAACATATCAAAATAAGTTGACAGACTTAGATGGAAATGGACACGGTTTTAACTGGGTTGTGAATGAAAATGCACTGAAATGGCGAGCTTGGGAAGAAGGTTGGACAAGTCCAGCGGAAACGGTGAATAGCATTCAATGGTTATTGAATAATAATATTAAGTTTCGTGGACACGTTTTGGTTTGGCCGGGTTGGGGAAATATGCCAACTGATATGCAGCAGAATCAAAATAATCCTACGTATTTAAAAAATAGAATTGATGGACATTTGAATTCGATTTTGAATTATCAAGGTATTAGAAATAAAATAGAAGAATGGGATGTTGTCAATGAAATTGCTCATGTTCGAGATTTGGAATATGCACTACAAGGCACTCCAAATTATACAACTGGTCGAGAGATTTATCCGCATATTGTTAATCAAGCAAAACAAGAAGATGCGAACTTAGTCGCTTATTTGAATGATTATAATATTCTGAATAATGGAAGTGTAAATGGTGGCGATTATCAATTGTTCAAATCTATGATTCAAGAGATTATTGGAGCTGGAGCAAGTGTCGATGGCATTGGTTTTCAAGCACATATGGGTTCTGCATTGATTGCTCCAGATTCGTTGTACGCAATTATAGAAGATGCACATCAAGCTTTTAATTTACCAATTAAAATCACGGAATATGATCAATCTGATATTCTTCCTGATACAATGCAAGCGAAATATACAGGCGATTTTCTGACGATGATTTTTAGTCATCCTGCGACAAATGGCTTCTTAATGTGGGGATTTTGGGACGGTGCTCATTGGTTAGGAAATGCTCCGTTGTATGATATGAATTGGAATCCAAAACCAACGCATGCTGTTTTTACGGACTTATTGTTTAATCAGTGGTGGACAGATTCGACGCTGACAACGGACGGAAATGGTAACTTAGATTTGCGAGGTTTTAAAGGCGATTATCGCATTACAACAACACATAATAATCAAACGGTAACTGGCGGTTTGAAAATGACAGATGATGTGAATCAAACGATTACGCTGTTTCCCGTTGGTACAAATAGCGTTTTGACGGAAGTCAATGTCAAAGTATTTCCAAATCCTGTAATCGATTATTTATCTTTAGAATTACCTTATGCTGCACAATGGAATGTGTCGATTATTGATGCTCAAGGCAAAATAATTTATCAAAATACTTCTACCGATTTTATTCAATTTTTGGATTTTCAATCGTATTCGACTGGAACTTATTTTGTTCAAGTTGAAGATGACAAAGGGAATAAGATGGTGAAGAAAATAATTAGGAATTAAGATTTTTTGAACCACAAAAGACACGAAAAGATTAATTAAAATGTTCTTCTTTTGTGTCTTTTGTGGTTCAATTCATTAATTTGGCTTTCGCCAATAACAGATTTGGGACTCACTTTGAATACTCAATAAAAAACACGAAAAACAACATAAATTCGTGTAATTTGTAAAAATCTGTAGCAAAAAATAATGTAATAATTTTTTTGTTAAATTACTTAATTGTTACATAATTTCATTAACCTTATTAATTAGTAAGTCGTTGTCATGTCTTCATCGACACAAATAATAAAATCTGCTCGACCAATATTTTCTTTATCTAATTTAGACACCTCTTTTTGTGAAACGGTTGTGATTGTCATATAATTCAAATCAGGTTGTTGCTGTTGCAAATACCACAAAATACCTTCATGAAAATCAGAATGAAACGCACCATTATAGTGCAAAAATGTACTTTCCGTTTTATAATGTTCTAAAATAAAATGAGCCATTGTTGCATCTTTAATCGCTTGAGCTTTCACAATATCTGCACCTCGATGTCCGCCCATCATTTCCATCATTTTTTTGTATTGCGATAATTCCGCATCGAACGCAATCGGCAACGGAGCAATCCAAGATTTTTCTAAATCTGATAAATTATCTAAAGCAGGAAATCCACCTTTTTTGAAAACCATACTGGCGTATCTTCTCGGAATATTTGTGGCAATAAAAGGCAATGTATTCGCTTTCGCAAAATCAACTAACGGAGCATAATCTGTATCATAATTGTTCCATAATCTCGCCATTGTATCCAAACCTTTTTGGTCAATTTCACCTTTCAAATACATATTTAAAGCGTCTTGATTATCAGCTTCAATCATTTCTGCACCTAAAATCAAGTCGTTATTTTCATGCAAATCTTTCGTTAATTCTAACTGTAACCAATGCGAAATTGGATTATTATGAAATTCTCCAAATAGAATAATATCGGTGTCGTCCGCCTTTTTTAGTAGCTTTTTATACGATGTTTTTTTACCTTTTTTATTGTAAATAACATAAGGTAATTGTTTTTGTCCAAACGCCATTAATACAAAAAAAGACAAGCTCATTGTTAGTATAAGTTTCATTGAAATAGTGATTAGTGAAGTAATCAGTGATTAGTTTACTAATCACTATAATTTAAAACCCAAGTTTTAGATAAAAATCCATCTTTAATTTCCGTCAAATTTACATCAGATTTTATAAATTGTTTACTAATTCGTCCATTCATCGCAACATGTGCATCAACCGTGACTTTCGGATTAATAAAACCATGCTTTTCTTCATATTCTTTTGCCAAAAAATGAGCAAATTGCAAAATAAAATCTGGCTGAATCGCCATTTGTTTTTCTTGAAAAAGCGTTAAATAATCTCCATTGACAATTTCAGATTTTCGATTCGTTTCGCTGTCTGCAACGGTAAAAGTGGCTAAACCATGTTTTTCAACTAACATCACTCGCCACGAGAATCGGTAACCTTCTTCTGACCAAAATAAATTATTGGAGTAGAGTAAGTAACGAAAGGGTAGAAGGAGTTGGATTGTGATGTAAGTTAATAAGGTATATTTTATGATTTTATGTTTGACCTCATCCCTAACCTTTCTCCTAAAGGAGAAGGGAACAAATTTCAACTTTATCAGATTGGTAAAATTGAGTGTTATTCCCTTCTCCTTTAGAAGAAGGGTTAGGGATGAGGTAATAAACTGATGTATTTTTTTATGCCATTCTCCACTAAAAAATATCAGCGTTGAGGTCATCATTATCATTGGAAATAAACCGATGTTAAATAACAATTTTGTCATTACATGAAAAACAATAACAGCTACATAAGCTAACGGACGAGTTTTACGATTCAACAAGAAAATCCAAATTGTCAAGTCATAAAACGCACCAAAATAACTGAATAAAAATGCCGTTTCTTTGAACTGAAAAAAGTAACCTAATATTGGAAAATTAGAACGCTCTGGTAACCAAATCGCCATTGGCATTGCGTTCAAAATCCAATCAGGATTTAGTTTTGCTAAACCTGCGAAAAAATAAACACAACTGAGTTGAAAGATAAGTATGTAAATTGTCCAAGCTGGAATTTTATCGGTTTTTATTGCTGGCTTTCGCCAAACATCGACTGAGTATTTTTTATGAGCTGGTAAGAAAATTAATAAGAAACTAAGTAGAATAACTAAATAATAATGGTTTAAATAATTCGTAGCGTCCAATAATTCTGAATAGGTAAAGGTAATGAAAAATGTTATTGCCGAAAGGCGATAAAATGCACCAATTGCAATGCCTAAAGCCGAAATTGCGATAAGCGAATAAAGTATGTAACAACCTGTTTCACTCAGAACAGTTACCCATTCAAAACCATAAAATTTGAAAAAGAATGTTGGCTCAACATAGAGTTTTTGAATCCAATCGGAGAACATAAAACGGATTGCACCAACTGCCATTAACATTCCGAAAAGGAAACGGAATGTGATTAGAGGATTGATGAGAATAGGCTTCTGCCAATTTTTCATTCTTAAATATTTCCGTCATGCTGAACTTGTTTCAGCATCTCCCGAATTTTAAGTTAGTAACCTTATAAAGTATAGTTCCTTATTGTTTAGGAGATGCTGAAACAAGTTCAGTATGACGGGAAGTGTATTGGTTTTTGTATATTTAATCAGAATCACTCGGATTATCAATATAAGTAATTGATACACAAAGAACAGAAGGCATATCTGTTTTAATATTAACGAGTTGTTTTGTGACTTCGTTGTATACGTTGACAACTTCGTTGGGTTCATTTTCTACGATTTCAGAAAGTGGAGTAGAAGTGCCTAAATCCTGGATAGCAGAAATGGCAGAAGTGAACTGTTCTTGAATCACAGCGTCCAATGTTTTGTCATTTTTCATCGTTCCAATAGCTTGTAGATAATCGTCTAAACCTAAGCCATCTTTTCCTAAATAAAGTTCTTGACTTGCTTCCAAAGCGGTTAGAGCTAACTCCGTTGAACGACCAGAATAATAAGCTTCAACTTTGGTTGGGTTTGTAAACTGTAACGTCAAAACGCCAGAAGGAATACCAAATTTTTCTCGTTTGATATATTCATAATTTTGGTTAAAACCATTGACGATTAAACTCAAAGAACTTCCCGCTGCCGTTCCAGTATTGGCAATAAATTCTGATTTGTAAGTTCCGCTTGTCCAAGCATCGTATGTATTATCTACACGACTTTTTATATCATTAATAATATTATTGAGATAATAACCATGAAGCGTTGGTGTAGTAGTCGTTGCGTATAGATTTATGATTTCAGTATCTGTTTCAGCGATTCCGTACAACAAATAATCCATAGCTGGAAAACCTTTATCAAAAGCGTCGGGACTTGAAAAGTCATAGTCCGCATTTTGAATTTTTTCATTGACAATCGCTGTATCTAAAGGAAAATTATTCAAGCTATTAAAGAGAAACTCGACTGCTGCTGGTCCAAACTCATACTGTGAAGCAACTTGCCAACTTTGATAAGCATCAAACCAGCTATTACGTAAAATATCTAAATTTGATTGTGTTGGATTTAATCGAAAATCAGATACTTTCGTCTGTAAATCATCAACCTTTGCTTTCAGGTCTGTATAAGCAGGAATAATCAAGTTTTCGGCAATATTATCAAACATTGCTTCTTGATCAAATTCTGTATCACAACCTGTTGGATTTGGATCGGTGGTACATGCTGCAATGAATAAAACGAACGCTAATAATGTGGATATTTGTAGTGTTTTCATTCCAAAAAATTATTCGTCATGCTAAATATTTCAATATTTTTGGAGTTTAAAGTGTGAAACTTCAGGACGCTTCTAAAAGCTCAAAAAATATCAAAATAGATTCAGCATGACGGAAATAGATTAATTTTAGATTGTATGCTTTTTATAAATCATCTTTCACAGACTCAATTTCGCTATAATAACCTGCAATTAAATCTTTGGCAGCATTCAAATCTGCTTCTGAAACAGTGTAAAAATTCATATTGGCGAAAGCCGAATCGCCACCAATTTTTGTCAAAATTTCATTAACATTAGCATTTGTTACCTTTTTGCCATCATTAAATTGTAACGCATAAACGAATGCAACCGCTTCCGATAAAGCATGATTACGAATTGCATCATCATTATAATTTTCTAAGGCAGTGTTCAAATAATGAACCGCAGTTCCTACTGATGCTAATTCCCAAGCGTCACGAATCTCAATAATCGCTTCATCTCTGGTAGTTAAATCATCATTAGAAATCGCTGCACGACCACTTAGGAAATTATCCATAATTTTGTCATTTGTGCCTAAAAGTGCATCTCGACTATTGATGTATTTTCCCCAAAAATTTAAACCATCTGTATTTGATGGAAAATCAATCGGAACACCTAAATAACCGAATGCTTCATCCCAGTGATGTTCCATTGCTGTTCCTTCACCAGGTTCAACTGTTTCATTATCAACGTCCATTTTTTCAGAACCAAAATAAACAGATGTTGCTTGATAATAAAAACAAGCTCCCATCAATCCTTTTTCGATAACTTGTGTGTATTCTAATCCGTTAGCATTAACAAAATACGCACTTAAGCCATCCAAACTTACTTGAACTCCTGCACTACCATTGATAGCAGGAATAACTGATTGACTTGCAGATTCAAAATCTTCAAATAAACCTTCAAAAATAGCTTGTTGATTCTCAAAAGTTTTACTTTTTAATTGTTTTGAATCATCATAAGTTTGTGTAAACCCTGCATTTGCAGTATTGGCATACATTGCTTTTAACTTATCTGCATCAATTGAGTTTCCAGCTGTATTCGCTGTTTCCATGTACGTTTTCATTTCTTGTAACATTGCCAAACGCTGTGTTTGTCCGCTATAACTTACGTTTTCGAAACTATACGTATCTGGAACAGTATATTCTGGGTCGTTTGGAGTATCATCTCCACACGATGCAATTCCAAACGCAAATATTGTTAATGTTAATAGAATTTTAAAATTACTTTTAATGTTCATGATTTTGATTCTTTTATTTTTAATTAGATTTAATATAAATTATGTGTTAAAAAAATATCAAGTTTAAATTATTTTTATTTGGACAAAATCCAAATAACGGTGCAAAACTAAAACAGGAATTTTTAATCTCCTAATTTTTAATTAGATTTTTTCTAAATAATGATTTTTGTCACTATTGCTGTTTAGTATAAAGTTTATTATCAAATTCTGAATGTAAAAATGAAAATCAATAGAATTGTAAATTCACCTGACTTAAGTACGTGGACAGAAGTAAGCACGTAATTATAACGAAGTAATTTTTTTGTTCTACGATTTCAAAAAATGTGAGTGTAGCAGAGTTACACAAATATTTTATGAAGAAGTAGAACAGAAAAAGTACGAGTTAGAATACGTGATTATTTTTGTTCACGTACTTAAAAGGTGTTTTATGATTTTATTTTAAAAGTCAGGACAAGTTGTGGTCTTGAATATTTTGAGGCTAAAGTAACGGCTACTTTACCAAAAAACGCCCTAATTCATACAGCAGTCTTGAGGACTTGAGACAGTTACTGTAAACCACACAAAATCATATTTTTATAAAATAAATCCTTGCTTTTATCTAAAAAAAACAATGATAGAACGACATTTTATTTAAAATTGTATTCTATTTAGAAATGAAATAAAATTAGATAATGTGTTTTAATTAATTGAAAATCAATATAATAAGACATACTTTATACTTCATAACCGAACAATCGGGATAAATACTTTAAAAAAATGATACTAAGTACAACAGAGGAAGTGCCAGAAAGAGAAATTGTAGAAATTTTAGGAATATCACAAGGAAGCACTGTTCGAGCAAGAAATGTCGGACGTGATTTTATGGCAGGATTAAAGAATTTGGTTGGCGGTGAGATTAGTGAATATACGATTTTATTAGCACGTTCTCGTGACCAAGCGATTGAGCGTATGATTATGGATGCTGAAGATTTGGGAGCTGATGCTGTTATCAATATTCGATTTCAGACAGCAATGGTGATGCAAGGTTGTTCGGAGATTTTGGCTTATGGAACGGCTGTTAAGTTACGCTAATCGAATAGGTTTACTACTGCTTTTTTGCGGTAGTAAACCTAACGTGGCAAAGCCACTACCATAGTTGTGAGTTACGGGTTACGAGTTGCGGGATAAGACTTGACTATTTAGAAACTAATGTAATTACGAAATCTTATCAAGTAAACTTCTAACTATTTTTGTCCAATCTTCATAACCTTTCGCATTCATGTGTAAGCCATCTTCAATAAAAATATCTTTCTTTATTGAACCATCATCATTAAGCATGACATCAGCAGATTCGAGATAGAATAAGCGGTCGTTCGATTCACAAATTTTCTTAATGGTAGCATTTCCTTTTTTATAATCTTCCCACAAGTTCCATCGACTTATAGATGGTTTCATAGAAATATAAATGATTTTGGTCTTTTTGAAATCCTTATGAATTTTATTAAAAAGCTGATTAGTCAAAAAGACAGTTTCTTGTGGTTGTCCACCTTCCGAAATATCATTTTCACCAACGTAAATCACAACCGTTTTAGGTTTATAAGGTTTAATGATTCTATCATAATATTGAAGCACTTCGGCAGTTGTTGCACCGCCAAAGCCACGATTAAGGACTTTGTAAGGCTGCATATCTTCACTCAAAGTTGTCCACATTCGGATACTCGAACTACCAACAAATAGAATTTCTCTTTTATCAATACCATTTTCCTTATCTTGCTCTTCAAAGGCTTGTATTTCTTTTTCAAAACGATGATTTTCATCAATTTTATAAACTAAATTTTTTTTAATCGGAGGACAAGCCTGTAATATGAATGCACTTAATAAGATTACAAATAATTTTATTTTCATGTTTGGTGTGTTGACGTGTTGACCTATTGACGTGTTGATGTATGGATTGATGCACAACCTCAACACTTCAATACGTCAACACTTCAACACATAATTCAATGCAAAAAGAACGAATTATACGATTTTCTACAATTTTAGCGGCTTTGCTTTTCGCAATGTCTGCTTTATCTTTTTTTAAAGCGGGAGAAATCATTTTTGGCTTTATCTTATTAATAATCAGTGGTTTAAATATTATTGTTCTGATGTTTCTAAAAGATAGAAAACGGACAACTGATATTGTTTTAAACTTTATGAACGCAGTTGCCGCAGGTATTACAACATACGATTATATTCAACGAGAAACTGATTATATTCACTATGTTTGGATATTGACAACATTGATGTTTATATCACTAACTCTTTATTTAATTTTTAAAAAAGATCGCAGAATTTAATCGAATTTAAACCAAATCGTAAGACCAAATCGTAAGACCAAATTAGTTTAAAAATATGAAAATTGCAATTGTACAAGAACGACCAGTTTTTTATAACCTCAAAAAATGTTTGGCGAAAGCCATAAAAAGAATCGAAGAAGCGGCTGAAAAAGGAGCGGATTTAATTGTTTTTGGAGAAACTTGGTTATCTGGTTATCCTGCGTTTTTGGATTATTGCCCGAATATTGGTGTTTGGGATTATGAACCGATGAAACGTATTTTTGGACAAATCTATCAAAATAGTGTAGACGTCGGAAGTGAAACAACGCAAATTTTGGCTGAACTCGCTCGAAAACACAAAGTAGTGATTGTCATTGGTGTAAACGAAATCGCCAAACAGCCGCAAGGCACGATTTATAATACGATTCTTACGTTTAATGAAAAAGGAGAATTGGCAAATCATCACCGAAAACTTATGCCGACATTTACAGAAAAACTGATTCATGGAACTGGTGACGGCAATGGTTTGAAATCGGTTAATACGAATTTCGGAAAATTGGGAAGCCTAATTTGTTGGGAACATTGGATGCCTTTGACACGACAAGCAATGCACAATGAAGGAGAACTTGTTCATATTGCTTTGTGGCCAAATGTAATGGAAATGCATCAATTAGCATCTCGTCATTATGCGTTTGAAGGTCGTTGTTTTGTTGTTGCTGTTGGTCAAATGATGAAAGTTGAAGATATTCCAAAAGGCTTAAAAATTCCTAAAAAACTAAAGAAGCAAAAGTGGTTATTACGTGGAGGAAGTTCTGTAATCGCACCGAATGGTGAGTATATTTTAGAACCTCAATACGATAAAAAAGGTATTTTTATGGTAGAAATTAATAATTTAAAAATAGCTTATGAAGAACGCATGGCGTTAGATGTTACTGGACATTATAATCGAACCGATGTATTTGATTTTCAAGTAAATAAAAAACGTAGTTTTTAGTAAATAAATTATGTTACTGTCTACTGAAAATTGTCCCCAACTGCTTCAAAAAATCATCGGGCATTTTTGCTTTTAACTTTATCCCAAAATGATAAAAAACTAACTTTTGATTAGAAATTGCTACAATTCGATTATACTTTGTGCTAAATAAATGAATCTCAATATTTATATGATATTTTCCATGTTCAATATATCGAATGCCACCGATTATTGTGTCAGGATAAGTTACTGGATAAATGTATTTACAATCAACTTTTGCGACAACAACACCAACAGCATTATGAGGTGCAACATTAAAATTTAAGGCTTCAAAAAATGCAATTCTACAAGTTTCAAAATAACCAAAATATTGAACATTATGCACATGACCTACTGCATCCATATGTCGCCATTCTACTTTTATCTCAGTTGTCAATTGAAAATCAGTTTCAACTTGTGTTTTTAAATTTTCCATACTCGTTTATTTATTGAAATAACGAACATAGCTTTTTTATTATTCTTTTTAAAATTAACTAATAAATCTTTATGATTTTTTATATAAAAAATGGTTTATGTGTTGTTTAATTATTTGATTTTCAATTAGTTGAATTACTTTTATTAAATTAGTATTATAAAAGGGTTTGTATAATTTTTAAAAAAAAGAGCCGACTTCTGATTTAGAAATCGGCTTCTTAGGATTAATCCTTTCGAGTAATACACGCAAAACTCGAAATAAAGGGTTACTACATGCCACAAATTTTTTTGGAGTTATACAGTTTCTAACATTTCTGTTAGTGTTTTCTTTAAATCGTGGTTCTTATCTCATTTTGTTAGTACAAATTTAAGCAACAAATAGAGTTATTGTAAGTGTATTATTACGTAATTATAAAATCAGGTATATTTACCTATATGGCTATTGTGACGTATATTTTTAGTTTGTACAAAAAAAATGGTTAGAATAAATGTTCCTATATTTGAGGACAAATTAATTCGATTAACAAAAAATATTAAAAAAACTGTGCAAAATACTTTAGTTTACGCAAAACAACAAGATGAAAAAGACCCGTTAAGGTCATACAGAGAACGATTTTATTTGCCAATACAGAAAAATGGCAAACCTTATGTTTATCTCTGTGGCAACTCGCTTGGTTTACAGCCAAAATCAACAGCGAAATATCTTAATCAAGAATTAGAAGATTGGAAAAACTTAGGTGTTGAAGGACATTTTCATGCGAAAAATCCTTGGATGCCTTATCATGAGTTTTTGACCGAAAAAATGGCAAAGGTCGTTGGTGCAAAACCGATTGAAGTTGTGGTGATGAATACGCTTTCTGTGAATTTACATTTATTAATGGCTTCGTTTTATCGTCCGACAACTGAACGTTATAAGATTTTAATCGAATCTGATGCTTTTCCTTCGGACAAATATGCTGTCGAATCGCAATTAAAATTTCATGGTTATGATGATGGCTTATTGGAACTAAAAGCTCGTGAAGGTGAAGTTTTGGTGCGACATGAAGACATTGAAACGATGATTGAGAAAGAAGGCGAAAACATTGCTTTGGTTCTGATTGGTTGTCCAAATTATTATACTGGACAAGTTTTTAATATGAAACGAATCACCGAATTAGCACACGCAAAAGGTTGTAAAGTTGGTTTTGATTTGGCTCACGGAGCTGGAAATTTGAATCTACAATTACATGATTCAGGTGTTGATTTTGCAACTTGGTGTACGTATAAGTATTTGAATTCTGGTCCTGGAAGTATTGGTGGTTGTTTTGTGCATGAACGTCATGCGAATGATTTTGACTTACCGAGATTTGCAGGTTGGTGGGGACACAATAAGGAAACTCGCTTTGGAATGCGTGACGATTTTGATCCGATTCCTGGTGCGGAAGGTTGGCAATTGAGTAATCCACCGATTTTGTCGTTGGCTGCGATTATGGCGAGTTTGGATATGTTCGATGAAGTCGGAATGGATAAATTGAACGAAAAAACATTGAAATTGACTGGTTATTTAGAGTTTTTAGTCAATGATTTGAACAACGACGAAATCGAAATTATTACACCTTCAAATACAGCAGAACGTGGTTGTCAATTATCTATTCAAGTAAAAAATGCAGATAAAACGTTATTTGATGCGATTACAAAAGATGGCGTAATTGCAGATTGGCGAGAACCAGATGTGATTCGTGTTGCTCCAGTTCCGATGTATAATTCGTTTGAAGACGTTTGGAATTTTGTGGATATTTTGAAGCGAAATTTGTAGTAAAAAAGTTATTGTATTGCTAAATCGTATAAAAAAACGTATTTTGTTAAAATCTGTAAAGTAATATTTTAAATATTAAATTTATGAATGTAACCGTCGAAAGAACAGAAAAGGAAATTTTAATAAAACTGCCTTTAACTACAAAAATTTCTGATATTCAACAGATTATGAATTATTTTGAATACATTAATTTAGTCAATAAAAGTCAAGCTACTCAAGAGCAAATTGATAAATTAGCAAAAGAGGTTAATCAAGGTTGGTGGAAAAAAAACAAAGAACGCTTTATTGGAAAAGAAGGATTTGAAGATTTTAAATAATTGAAATGAAAATTTACATTACAGATACAAATGTCATTTTTTCTGCTGTTCTGAATATTAATAGTGGTATTGGACAATTTATTATGAGTGCAAATCAGAATAATGTTAAGTTCTATGCTCCAGAGTATTTAAGGTTTGAACTTGAAAATTATATTCCAAAGCTTGTTAAAATATCCAGTTTAAAAATTGAAGAAGTCAGACGATTGATTACTTTATTATATACTCAAATTGTCTTTATTTCTGATGAATTAATACCATTTGAGTTTTATAAAAATGCACTTCCTTTTGTAAGAGATGTTGATATGGATGATTTAGTGTTTGTTGCACTTTCTGATTATTTAGAAGAAACACTTTGGACAGGAGATTTAAAATTGTATAATGCTTTGATTGCTAAAGGTTATACAAGAGTTATGACGTTTCAAGAAATTAAAAACTTATAGTTTAGCTATAGATTGTTATATTGCTCCAGTTCCAATGTATAATTCGTTTGAAGAAGTTTGAAGACGTTTGGAATTTTGTGGATATTTTGAAGCGAAATTTATGACTTTAAAGTCCTTTTAGTATGATGTAATTTAACAAGTATATGAATGGTATTATTTTTTCTATAGAAGAAGTGTTTTAAAGAATTGATAGAAAACGTAAACTACCATTTTTTATATTATACAATAGGAATGATTATGATTAAGTATTTTTGGGGAATCACTTTATTTTGTCTCCTTATTTTTACAAATAATGGAATCTCTCAAGATTTAACATATTTAGAAGAAAAAGCTAAAAACACAAAGACTTGGGAAGATAAAATTAAGTTGTATTTGGAAATAGCGGATTCTGCCATGTGGATTGGTTCAGATATTGACAAATCGAAAGAATATGCTGATAAAGTCTTGGAACTCTGCAAAGAAAAAGATTGTGGAGATTTTAACTTAGCAGCTTATGCTTATTTGGCAGAATTTGGAATTAATCGAAGCGATTACACTATTGTAGAAGAGGTTATTATTCCCAAATTAGAACAAAATAATTTTGAATCAAAATTTGTAAAAGCACATTTTGAAGAAATAGTTGGTGGTTATTACCTTGTTACTGGAAATACAACGAAATCAATTCATCATTTAACCATAGGTCAAAATATATTAGAAAAGAGATATCCAACCTCCAAACGGCTTTCTAATACTTATCTCTATTTGGCTTATTCTTATAATATCAATAGTACAAATGACAGTTCCATTTTTTATATGCAAAAGTCCGTTGACCAATGTCGATTGATAAAGGATAGTTTGTCATTAATAGATGGTTTGTCTGGATTGAGTACGTTGTATTCTACTGATGGAAATAATGCGAAAGCCATCAAATCGTTATTGAATGCGATTGACATAATGAATAATTGCCCAATTACTGAAAATCGGAAATATTTATTATATGGTTCGTTGGTGGATTTATATATTAAAAACGAAAATTACAAAAAGGCAGAAAAGGAATTGTTACGAATACCTGAATTACATGAAGAAACCGTAAGTATAGAAAGTAAAATTGGCGATTTATGGTTATTGAATATGTCAATGTCAAAACTTTTGGGAAGAATGGATGAGCCTGAAAAAGGATTGATTTATACAGATTCGGCTTATTTATGCACATCAGTTAAATCCTTTTACGGTATTAATTACGGATTTGCGACGAGCGAGTTTGAATCTGAAAGCTGGTCATTATGAATTAGCAAAAGAACAGTTTGAACAGTTGGTTAAAGATTCAAAAGTAGCTGGAAGAATTGATGCGTTTAATGCTGTTTTGGTTGGTCAATTTGCCAATTTATACACTCAAAGTTCGGTTAAACCCAGTAAAGTAATTACTGATAATTTCCTGCCAGTCGTTGATAGAATTATCAAAAAAAATGAAAATCAATTCAATTTAGACCTTTTGGATGCTCAAAGACTTTCTACTATTTTAGGTGTTTATAATCAAGATCAAAGTCGTGTAGTGAACGGTTTGCAACAAATTTTGGCGATAAAAGATACGCTTCAGAATCAAGAAAAATTAAAAGTTACCAATGAACTTTTTGTAAAATACCAAACAAAAGAAAAGGAAAAAGAGTTGGAAATCAGTGCATTAGCTCTTGCAAAAAAGACAACTCAACGAAATGCGTTGATTGGTGCAGCGTTGGCATTATTGATTATTTTAACGGTTTTAGCACTGCATTATCAACAAAAGAAAAAGTATGCAACAACACTCGAAGAAGAAGTGGAAAAACGAACGGCAGACTTGAAAGCTGCTAATAAATCCTTGCTTCAAAGTAATGAAGAATTAGAACGCTATACTTATATTGCTTCACATGATTTGAAAGAACCATTGCGAGATATAATCAATTTCACGAATCTTATCAAACAAAAGAAATTGATAAAGAATGAAGAAGCGTTACAATATTTTGATTTTATTGAAAAAGGAGCATTTCAGACTAATAAAATTGTTCAAGATGTTGTTGATTTTTCAGATATTCGCAATGTGAAAGTTACAATTGATTCTGTCAATCCGACTGAAATCATTGATGAAATTAATCAAAATATAGTTAAACATTTTGATACTAAACAAATTATTTTTAGTACAAATCAGCTTCCAAATAGTATTCAATCTAATAAAAATTTGCTATCAATGATTTTGAAAAGTATCATTGAAAATGGTATTAAATATAATAATAATGATATTGTAAATATTGATATTTCTTATTCGGAAACAAACGGCAAACATCAATTCAAAATCCAAGATAACGGAATTGGTATTGATAAAAAATACTTTGATTTAATCTTCAAAATGTTCAAACGCTTACACAAGCGTTCAAAATATAGCGGTTCAGGAATTGGTTTAGCAATTTGTAAACGGTCTGTTGACTATTTAGGTGGAATGATTACGTTGGAAAGTGAGGTCGGAAAAGGAAGTTTATTTATTGTTGAGTTGCCTAATGTAATAAAATCACAAGTATCTTAACGGTGGTTATTTGATTGTTGAATTGCTAAATTGTTTTACGAATTTTCTTTAACGATTAGATAAATCTACAACAAGTGTTCAAAAACCCTTGATAGTTTTTTTTGAACACTTGCACTAATCCATTCTTAATTGTCTTAAATCAAAATTAAAATCAGGCATTACAGTTTCTCCATTTAAAATATTATCAAAACCTTCAATAATGTCAATCGAACCATTTTCTCTATAAATAAAAACTTGTTCTGTTTTGGCATCAATCAACCAAGCTAAACGAACACCGTTTTCAATCCATTCTTGCATTTTAGTTTTTAAGTCATTTACTCGGTCAGAATTAGAACGCACTTCAACAACAAAATCTGGTGTAACTGGCAAAAACTTCTCTTTCTCACTATCTGGAACAGTTGCCCAACGTTCATCACTCAACCAACAAGCATCTGGCGAACGCATCGAACCATTCGGTAACAAAAATCCTGTCGATGAACTAAATGATTTTCCTAATTTGCTTCTTCTTTTCCAAATGTTTACTTCTGTTAAAATTTCGAGTTCACGGAATCCTGAACCACCACCAACTGGAGCCATAATTACAAGGTTTTGATTAACATCTCTTTCGATACGCAAATTTTTATTTTTGACACAGAAATCAAATAGCTCATCATTGGTAAATGTAGCTGGATTCTTATCTAAAAATATAGTATGTCCAAAGGCAATCATCATAATTTCAAGTATTTTGATATACAAAATAATAAACCTATTTCACAAAGACAAGTTTATTAATAATCAAAAGTGTCTTTTTTCAAAAATTCGGTAACTTCGCCCATAATACTAAAAAAATAAAAGCGATATGAGCAATACTAAAAAAGATAAAATCCTAATCGTTGGAGCTGGTTTATGCGGAACTTTGTTGGCACTTCGAATGGCACAACGTGGTTATAGCGTAGAATTGCGTGAAAAACGCAGCGATATTCGTGCCGCAGAATTTGTTGGTGGACGTTCAATCAACTTGGCGTTGTCAGATAGAGGTTTGAAGGCATTACGAGCTGCTGGAATGGAAGAACAAATTTTGGAAGAATGTATTCCGATGAATGGTCGAATGATTCATGGTGTTGATGGTGCGTTGCGATTGTCGAATTATAGCGGACGAAAAGGCGAATATATCAATTCGGTTTCTCGTGGCGGATTGAATGTTGCTTTATTAGAAAAAGCAGATGAGTTCGATAATTTGACCGTTATATTTAATTCAAGTTGTACAAAAGTTGATTTAGAAAGTGGAACGGCTCATTTCAAAAATCAAGATGGAACAACGGAAACAATTACGGCTGATGTTGTGATTGGAACAGATGGAGCTGGTTCGGCTGTTCGTCGCAGTATGATGAGTCGAACAACGGATTTGTTATTCAATTATTCACAAGATTTTTTGAGAACTGGTTATAAAGAATTGGAAATTCCAGCAGCAGAAAATGGTGGATTTCGTATCGAAAAGAATGCGTTACACATCTGGCCACGAGGTCACTTTATGATGATTGCTTTGCCGAATTTAGATGGCAGTTTTACGGTGACAATGTTTCATCCGTTTGAAGGCGAAGCTGGTTTTAACACTTTAAATACGTCGGAAAAAGTTCGTGCGTTTTTTGAAAAATATTATCCGGATTCGTTAGAACATTTACCGAATTTGGTGGAAACTTATTTTGAAAATCCTGTAGGAACATTGGGAACAATCAAATGTTATCCGTGGCAAGCGTTCGGAAAGGTTTTGATTATGGGTGACGCTGCTCATGCTGTTGTGCCGTTTTATGGTCAAGGTATGAATGCGAGTTTTGAAGATGTTCGAGTGTTTGATGAAATATTGGAAGAATACGAAGGTGATTGGACAACGATTTTGGAAAAATTCCAAGAAGCACGAGTGGAAAATGGCAATGCAATCGGTGATTTAGCAAAGCAAAATGAATACGAAATGCGGGAAAAAGTCGCTGATCCGATGTTCATTAAAAAACGTGGTTTGGAAATGCGTTTGGAACAACAATATCCAGAATATTATTCTAAATATTCGTTAGTCACTTTTAATGAAAATATTCCTTATTCGGAAGCGATGCGAATAGGACAATTGCAAGATGAAGCGTTGTTGGAGTTGTGTCGAACAGTAGAAGAACCGACTTTGGAAGAGGCTTTGGCGGTTGTTGCGGAGATTGAATAATTTAGATGTGAGATGTGAGATTTTACATAGTATCTCACATCTCAGATTTAATTACGCAAAAATATTCTCATTCCCCGAGTTCCGCACAAAAAGACAAGAAGTTCCCATATCAGCACACATATTTCGATAAATATCAAAATCAGTATCTGTAAATAATCCAAAAATATTCAAATCAGCTATTGGAGCTTCTTGTAGTTTTTCGTAAAAATTTCCTATTATAATGACTTTTTCATCAATAGGCAATCGAGCCAAATTAATAAGTTCTCCTAAGAATTTTATTGCAATTTCTTTTTCTTCTTCATTTGGAATTACGGTGATTAATCGGATTGTTGCGTTCCAATTACAATGTAATTTATAAGCCGTTAATAACGCCAAATTTGGATTAAATCTATCATCGTCAATATCCCATTCAGGGCTACGACTTGTTATCCAAACATTAATAATTTGTTGTTGTCCCAACATGGTTATTCGATGTGGCATATAGAGAATAACGCCAAGTTCGAGTCGTGCCGCTTCTTTGATGATAAGTGGATAATCTTGAATGGTTTCTTCTTTTTCTAACATATTCAAGAAAACAATATTCGGTCTAAAAAATGCTCCAGTTAAGGCTTGATTTCCGAAATTAACGCCTTCTGCAAAGCTATCGGTACGCATAATAATAGTGGACGAAAAAACTTCTGCTCTTTTGAATGAATTTGAAATATAATCTAATTTATTTTTTTCTTTAAGTGAATCTTGTTTTCCGATTCCCATTAATACTGCTGAGCCTTTTGGATAAGCAATATCTTTTAGAATAGGAAAAGAACCTTGAACAATTGCTGTGTCTGTTGCTGGTATCAATAGATTTGGTTTCCAAGAACGCTCTTGTTTGTGTGCATCTTCGGCTGTTTGTTTGGCTGCCCATTCTGCAAAAGATGTAAATAATCCACTTCGTACATCCTCAAATTGCGTTTCTAATTTTCGCCGACTCAAAATAGTATATACAAAAAACATCAAAGTCCACGATACCAAACTCATCGTTGGATTGATGATAAACATCGCCACCAAACTACCAACTAAGCCAATCCAAGGTATAAATTTAGAAACTACAAATATTGGGCGAAAGCTAATTAATCCCAGTTTTTGTTCTATAATAACGACCACATTTAGCATCGCATAAGTAATCAAGAAAAACATCGTAACAAGCGGAGCAATAGCGTTCAAATCTCGTAAAAGCATGGTTGAAAAAATCAAAATCCCAGTAACAATCATCGCATTTCGAGGTTGACCTGCATTGTCTTGATACTCTAACCATTCGCCTTTCGGCAATACTCGATGTTGTCCCATTGCGAATAAAATACGAGAAGAACCAATCAACGAAGCCAACGCAGAAGAAAACGTTGCACCCAAAACGCCTGCAATTACTAATGGCGGAAAAAATGATTTTTCTATAATAATATTAAAATTATTTACCAATTCTGTTTCGGTTGCAGAGTAAGCAATCCAAATAGTTAAAAAGATATAAACAATAAAACTCAAACCAATTGCCCATAATGTACCAGACGGAATACTTGTTCGAGGATCTTTTAATTCGCCAGACATATTTGCACCAGCCATAATTCCCGTTGATGCAGGAAAAAAAACGGCAAAAACAATCCAAAATCCTTCATTTGAATCACCTGAAACACCCGAAAAATTTCCCCATTTTAAGGCTTCTTCTGTATCAAGATGCATACTGCCTTGTGTCGCAGCAATCACAATAGAAATCAAGGACAAAAATATAACGCCCATAACAATGTATTGCGTTTTGATTGCCAAATCAGCACTTTTGTAAGCAATACCATACAAAATGATAAATACAGTTAAATCGACTATAAATGATGGATGTTCCGGAAAAATCATCAGCCAACCTTCTCTAAATCCAAAAATGTACATCGTCACTGCCAATCCTTGAGAAACATATCTTGGAATACCTAGACTTCCTCCAACTTCGAGTCCTAAAGCCTGAGAAATAATAGCATAAGCACCACCAGCACCGAGTTTAATATTGGTCGTGATCGCAGACATAGAAAGTGCTGTTGCAAGTGTAATTGCATAGGAAAGAAATATTATTAATAATGCACCAAGTAAACCAGCATTACCAACAACCCATCCTAAACGCAAATACATAATTACACCAAGTATAGTTAATAATGTTGGTGTGAATACGCCTCCAAAAGTGCCAAATTTTTTCATGTTACTCATCTGATATACTGATAGTTAGGTTGGTATATATAGTTATATTTTTCACGGTGATAATTTGTAATTGCCAAGTTATTGGGACAAGTTTTTATATTGTTCAAATCTAACTTTATCAAAGAAATTTTCCAACTGTATGCCGTTTTTATTACATAGTTTATATATTGTTCGGGGAAGTTATCAGGTGAATTCTTATCTAAAAATGAATGTTTAGATAACATTTCAAAAAATATAAAGACTCACCTGATGACTAATTACAAAAGAGGTCAAAGAACCTTTAATTTTTATAAATTTGTAGTTTAAAGAGAAACTAAAAAACGTTAAACACAATACTAAAAATATGCAAACACAAAATAAAGTAATCAAAGGAAAAGCTCAACCGTTAGGAAATTATCCACATGTAAAGCGTGTTGGTGATTTTATTTATGTATCTGGTACAAGTAGTCGGAGAAGTGATAACACACACGTTGGTGCGATACAAGATGAAAATGGAAAATGGCAATTAGATATTGAAAAACAGACAAAAGCGGTGATTGAAAATATCGATGAATTACTAAAAAGCGTTGGAGCAGATTTGTCAAATGTTATTGATATAAATACTTTTTTGGTAAATATGAAAGATTTTAAAGGTTATAATAAAGTGTATGGAACGTTTTTTAATCACGAAACTGGTCCAACTCGGACAACGGTTGCTGTACATCAATTGCCACATCCAAACTTGTTGATTGAAATAAAAGCGATTGCTTATCAACCAAATTTATTAAAAAAATCATAAAAAATCATATTATACAAATACAAAAATTAGAAATGATAAACCTTTTTAAAAATAAAATTAGGAAACTGATTTATACCTAAATAACCCACAACTTGAATTAAATATATAAAAAGTCAAAAAAATGAAGGTGTTTGCCACAATTGTAAAGATCTCAAAAAACCCTAACAGATTTTTATAATTTGTTAGGGTTTTTAAAGTCATTTTATATATTACTCACTTACTATAATTCTCTTTGTAATCAATTTCTCTCCTATCTGAATATTAACAAAATAAATACCTTTCGGTAAATTATCTGTTTTGAATAAAACTTGGTCATCAGATACAAAATTTGGTAAATCAACTTGTTGACCGACAGCATTGTATACTTGTATTTGAGCATTTCGAATCTGCTTATTTTCGACTACAAAATAATTATTTGCAGGATTTGGAAATACTTTTACATCCGCTTTTTTCTCAATTAGTTGATTAGTTAATGGAAATTCTACTGTAAAATTATACGTGATAGAACCACCAAAGTCAGGTTCAAGACCTTTGAGAATCGCTGGGATATTTGTTCTGTATATTCTACAATATCCAGCACCATCACTATTTGCCCAAAAATCAATTCCATCATCATCCAAATCATTGATTACTAAAGAGTAACAACCAGGTGCTAAATTAAAAGTATCGTTGTATATGGTATTTGGAAGCATTGTTTGACGAATGAATAACTGTGTTCCAATATCGTCATATAATGCATAGCGATTTTCGCCACCTTGCGTATTTGTCTTAAATTGAACAACAAAGGCTGATGGTAAAATTTCTGGAATACTAAAGTTAGACGTTACTTTATTATTAAAACTATATTCGTCTGTCGTTCCATTTGGATTAGAAATCTCAGCGTAAAAAGTATTGTTTGCTCCTGCAATATCTGCCCAAAGTGCTTCAGAAACTGGTAAAACAACCTCTTCTTTGTCCATAAATGCCAAACTTCCCGACCAAGTATAAGTGCGTTTTGTAGAAGCATTGTTTACCCAATACTCGATTGTCAAACTTGTCAAATCTGTTAAACCTGTATTTTGAATTATAAGTGTCGGTTGACTACAAACTACTCCACTTTTTGAGTATTCCACTTTGTCAGAAGGCGAAATAATATCAACAATCGCTGCATCATTCGTAAAGTTTGCTGCACCATAAGCAACTAATTGATGACTTGCAATGTATCGTGTATCACCAGAACCTCCATAAACACCATAATCAATCTCTGCCGTTTGTCCAGCCGTTACATAAGGTGTCAAATCGCTTTCTTCTATATCCGAAGGTGCTCCTGGACACCAACCTGCACGATCATAAATCCAAGTTCCGCCTTGTGGAAAAATTGGATTTTCAGAACATTCTGTCCAAACTTGCCAGCTAAACTCTTCTAAACCACCATTAACATTCAAATAATGTGCTTGTGGTATAAATTCTCCTTGTTGTCCATGTCCTGTGATAGTCGAACGAATTTTGAAATAATTACCATTTGGATGTATCATCATATCTTTTGGTTCGTAATAATCATCGGCCATAATCACTGTATGATTTCTACTTTCAGTTCGCCAAATTTGGTCAATATCCAAAACATCTCTCGGAGGTGTTCCGACAATATAGACGAAACGAATATCCATATCTTCCATCCATTGTCCACCTCGTTCAAGTGTCATTCGTTTATTTCCTTTTAGAATCGGTGCATAATCCGTAACATCAAATGTCCACGTTTTTCCATTTGGCCCTAAGTCCAAATTAATTCCATAAGGTGTTACAAACGACATGATTTCAAACTTCATCGGACGACGCAACATATAAGATAATGTCGTTGGTGTAATCGAACCGTCAGTTGTTATGAATGTAGAATCAACCAAAACACCATTTTCATCATAATAATATTCGTAACCTCCAGCTTGCCAATATGAATTGGTAGAAATCACACCAATACTATCGTTTTTCATTAAGCCATAATTCGGAAAAATTTGACGTTCTTGAACGACATTCGGTGTGTTTTGAATCGCTTCATAAATCGTATCTGTCGAAATACTCAACATATAATTTCCCTGCAAAAAGGTAATCGTTGGACGTTCATTTGTATTTTCAAAACTTTTAAATAAGTCAATTCCACGTCTTCTTTCCCAAACTGCCACATTCTGAACAGTTCCATTATTTCCGTTGACACTAAAATCAATAATAGCATCTCCTGCACCTTCATCTAACCGATAATCTAATTCTAAATTGCCATAATTTGGATGTGAATTATCCACTTTTTTATACATCCAATTTTGTAATGTTGTCGCAGAAAGCGTTGTATTCCAAATCCGAACATCATCCATCAGACCACTGAAATAGGTATTATTTCGTCCATGTCCAATAGTTACGTTGGTGGTCGTATTTGTATTCACCGTTTGTGACTGATTTGCTCCAACAGTTTCTAAAACGCCATCAACATATAATTGAGCATTTGCAATATTTGAACCTGTCAAAACACAAGCTACATGATGCCATTGTCCATCATCAACATTGGTTGTTCCATAGATAAATCCACCGTTTACTTCTGCTCGAATTGTTCCATTTCCATTGATTCTAAAGCTCCATTTTTCAGTTGAGGAGTTGATTCCCCAGCTAATCATTTCTTTATTTGCAACGGTAGAATTAATCCATGCTTCCATCGTTCTGTCACCGTTTCCTCCAATTCCATTGTAATTTGCTTGAATATAATTGCTACCATTAAAATAGTGCATTTGGTCATTTGAGGTCATAATTCCCATCGTATTCCCAGTCATGTCACCAGCAAAATCAATTGCATTTCCACCATTTTGATTATTAAATGAAAATTCGACAATTAAATTTGATGTTCCATCCCAAGTGAAAACATTTGCAAACTGAATACGATTCATTCCTGTTGTAAATGTTGTATTATGAAAATGAACTTCCGTAAAACCAGTTATATCAGGATTACCAGCTTCTAAACTTGTTTTTGTCGTTGGTTTAATACGAACTCTTAAAAAATCAGCATCTGCTGTTCCATTCAAAACATTTAGCATCAATCCAGCTAAATCTCCTGCGGTAACACCAGCCGAAGTCAATTCTGATGCTGTAAATAAATATTGAGATTTTCCATTTTGGGCAATCGTTGGAATTGGTGAAGTCGTTGTTGTCATTCCGTTTCCGATAGTTGATTGTGTTTCTGAAACGATACTATTCAAAACAACATTCGATTGTAATGTTCGATAATACGTATTTGTTGGTGTGATAGAATAATCTAATGTTGTTCCCGAAAAATTAGAAATCGTATGCGAAGCGGTTGTTGCTAAAGAAGAATCTACTTTTGTAGAATCATGAATGTATGTATTACACGAGATATCCCATTCTCCACAACCCAAATCTCGATTTGCTCCAGTTGAAACATTCGCATTTTTACAACGCATATTGTACAACATCAAAATCTTTTCATAAGAAATATTTGGATCATTTGGAAAGGTAATCGTGGTATCTCGAATACCTGGCGACCATTGATTGATACCATAAGTTTGTGTGTAATTAAAGGTTTCAACCACAACTGTATCTCCTGGTGATTGAGCGAAAAGTGAAAGTGCTAAACCAAAAGTTAGCATTAGTGTCAATAACGATTTCATAATAATAGTTTTATTATAGAATGCTCAAAAATACGGAAACTTTGATTTGATTGTTGTGACAAAGGTTGAAAATATGTAATTTAACATATTTGGGATTTTTTGATGAGAAAATGAGTGTTATTCGATACTTTTTAAAAATGGTAATAATCCACCATTATTTGCTTCTGAATAACCAATTGTTTTTTTTGAAATTTGTTCGCCTTTATGATTTAGAATGACAAAAAGTGGTTGTGTTTGTTCACCGAATTTTTCTTTTTGTAATGTTGCCCAATGTTGTCCAACTGTTTTGAAACCTTGTTCTAATAAAATCTCATCTTCGATTTTAGTGCTTTTATCAACGTAAAGGGCTTTCTCATAGAAATAATTTGAACCACAAAAGGGATAATAGGCACAAAAGGTATTCACAAAAGAATTAATAAATATAACTTTTGTGAATATCTTTTGTGCCTATTGATTCTTTTGTGGTTCAAAAAATATAAATTT
>JBGCFH010000337.1:0-8654 GCA_045106825.1 Saprospiraceae bacterium
AGCTAAATTATCTTTTATCGCTACTCTTCGTTAACAAAATACTCATGTAGCTAAGGCTACACTCCGTTTTTGTCGCCTCGATTAGCAATAAAATCTTAATTTCCATTCATTACTAAACTATTTTAGAATAAAGTCTAATTAAAATTATTTTTGCATTAATTAGATATTAAGATGCAAAGATAGAATTTTAATATTTGATGTATTATATATTTTATAATATTTTAGAGAAATGTCGTTTAGTTTCTAAGTCCTGAAATCTTGTCCCAAGTCCTCGGTGGTCAATTCGTCAAACTCGCAACTCGTAACTAAGATACGGACTTTGCCAGATTAGGACACATACACCAAAATATTAAAATGTAACATCTTTATTATCGAAGAATGTGAAACAAATATAATTTTGTAACTTTATTATTCAATCAAGAAATATCTTTATATAAAAATATTAAAAACCATAGACATTTCGGTAGGACGTAACAGAAACACGGATTGTCTTATTTTGGGCTTGTCCCAAAAATTTGCATGGTTTTAAAATAAAAATATAGTAGTTATGATTTCAAGAATGTTTAAAACTATCGGTAATCAGCGTTATGAATACAAACCTCGCTATTATGATCCTGACAAAGAAGTCTTACAAGAACGTATTAAACTACGAGAAAGGGTGAAAGCAGGTGATAAAGTGGCGATTAAACAATCGATGCGTAACTCAATGCGTCGTAACCGAGATAAAAAAGAAACTTCTGATTATATTGCAAAATCGAATGTTACTATTTTGGTTGTTTTCACTGCATTATTATTGATTGCTGTTTTAGCCTTGAATATGTATTTACCAGAGTTTTTGGAGGTTGTTTTAGGACAATAAATTAAGGTAACTGACAATAAATTAAAATGGAAGGCGTTCCGAGTATTCGAGATGCCTTCCATTTTAGTTTTTATAAAACGCTTCTAAAGCTAACACAATCGCTTTCACATCCGCTTTATAGAATCCTGCACTATTAATACAATTTACCTCTACAACTCTCCAATCTTCCAGCGTCAAGGCAATATCCAAAACATAAGCGTCCGCAACATTGAAATGATTCGCCATCTGTTTGGCGAAAGCCAACGCTTCGTCAGAAACAAATTCTTCATACTCAATTCCATCATAAAAATGGTAATAAGAACTCGTTACAATCTGTCGATTTACAATCCAAATTCGAGCTTCTTTTATCAATTTTTGAGGTGTAGAAGTTTGAATTTTCGTAGTCGATTTAATTCGATTTTGACGCTTATCACTTAATGTATAATATTGAAAATCTTCCCATTCTACTTTCGTAAATACTTTCCCAGTAAAGCTTTTCGCATCTTGACTTGGCTTTATAAATAATCGCTCGTGATTCGTCCAATCTAACGTGTCCGAAAAGTCGAAAATCTGATTATTCGGATTTAATAAAAACTCGCCAAAACCGTTGGCATAATTCACATATTCGTGATTTCCACCATAAAACGAACCAGGTTGCCAATCAAAATTTTTCGTGACTTTCGCCAACTTCACCGAACCATAAACGAAGACATCTTTTCGAGTTGTTTTATACTCAAAATCATTAGAATTTGGGAAAAATTGAACTTCCTCAAAAGGCAAATTCAACGCTTCCAAAACTCGAAAAATCTCGTCATAACGAGGATCAACAAACACATTTTTTTGAATGATGTAATACATTTCTTTTTTTGAATGATGAATTATAAACGATGAATTATTCCGTACCAGAAAAATATTCGTTTTCTCTTATAAACCGTTTATCATTTGAATATTCAACCTCAATATGATCATTAAACCAAAATCCTTTTATAATTTTAAAACTTGAAAATAATGGAATTTTAATCTCTTTTTGAATAGCAATTTGTACAATTAAAGCGGCAGGATTGTGCATAAAACTAATTACTTCACCAATCACTTTTCCATTTGCTTTGACCTTTGCACCGATTTTTAATCGACTGATAATTTGATATTGAACATAAATATGATAGACCATTTTAAATGAAATTTTGAAATTCTTTGTTTCTTTTGTGCCTTTTGTGGTTCAAAAAAAATTAAAAATCCGCCTCAATTTCCATCTCAAAAACTTCTCGACTCACAGGATGAATAAACGAAATCCATTCTGCATGTAAAAGCAACCGATTCGCTTTTGTTCCATATAAATCATCGCCAATAATCGGCATATTCAAACCTTTCGGATGAGCAGCATGAACACGTAATTGATGCGTTCGACCAGTAATTGGGAAAAAATGAATCCTCGTTTTTCCATCTTTTCGCTCGATAACTTTCCATTTCGTTACCGCTTTTTTGCCATGTTCATAACACACCAACTGTCGAGGTCTATCGTTCAAATCAACTCGTAATGGCAAATCAATAATACCTTCGTCACCTTCCAAAATTCCATCTAAAACCGCAACATAACGTTTTTTGACTCGACGTTTTATAAATTGATGCTGCAAAAAAGTATGTGTTTCCTTTGATTTTGCAATCAACATCAAGCCTGAAGTTGACATATCTAAACGGTGAACCGTCATTGGTCCAGTCGCTTTCGGATATTTCAATTGCATCCTGAATTGCACCGAATCTTCAACATTTTTGCCAGGAACAGACAAAAACTCCGATGGTTTATTCACAATTAACATGGCATTATCTTCATAAACCGTTTTGATTTTTTGACCAAAAGCCGTATTGACCAACATCGGATTATCGTCCATTTCGATGCCTTCTAACATATGTCCCAAAATCGGTTTGCATTTTCCACGACAAGCTGGATAGAAATTACCATGTTTTCGGATTTCCATATTCGGTGCTTTTCCCCACCAAAATTCCGCCATTGCAATCGGTTTCAAATCATTCAAAAAGGCATATTGCAACAACTTCGGAGCAGCACATTCTCCAGCTCCAGCTATCAAAGTTATACCTTCAAAAATCTCCGATAAACTCTTCGATTCGCCTTCTTGATTCAAAAAAGTATAGTTGTCAAACAAGCGTTGTTGTAACGCAGCAGATTTATTTTTACGACTTGTTTTGAGTTCGTTGATTTCGTCAAGGTATTGATTTACCTTGGTTTCAGCGGCTTCTGTTCGATATTTCCAGTATTTGGTCATATCTTTTATCAAGAAATTACTTTTGATACTTTGTTGGCGTAATTCCTCATTTAAGATTGCAAATTCCGATTCTGATAATTTTAATTTGGCGAGTTCTCGTTGTGCTTTTCTTTCCTTTTTTTTGGCTTTCGCCAATACTTTTGCAGCGGTTATTTCTTGTTTTGCGGTGAGTTGTATGACTTCCAATTCTTGTTTGGCTTCTATAAATTCTATGGCGTTTTCCAATGTTTCAATCTGTCGATTCATTGGATTTAGCACTTCCATTCCTTGATTAAAAAAGCTATTCTCGGTCAACATATCAAACACTGGCGGAACAAATATTTTATGATGATTGCTTTCTGCTAATTTGCCTGAAAAGGCAGACAAATAACCTAACTCACCATTACGATTCTGCACCACCAAAACGCCAAACATCTTCCCAATCACCAAACCTGCTTTCGATTCCTCAATCCCAAAGTTATGCTCAAAATCCGTTTGCGTTTTCAAATATTCCTGCAACTCTTCCGCTGCCAAAACTGCCAACGGATTCGGTTCGTAATAAAACGGAAACGTAAATTTTTCTGGTAAAGAAAAATCGGTGATAGATGATTTGAATGTTGTGAATTTGCTCATAAATTATTTTTTACTACAATAGACACAAAAGTACGATTGCTACAATGGAAATTGAAATTTATGATTGTTGGTTGTTGAAGTAATCCTTCTTAATAAAAAGCTGTTAGTTGACAATTTTTGCCACGAATGCACGAATTAATCTTATTTGTTGAAAAATTCGTGCATTCGTGGCAAAAATAATTTAAAAAATGATGCTTTGGGAAAATCTGTCAAAGAACAAAAAAAGGAAGCACAACAAAGTCATGCTTCCTCTCAAAATATAGAAATCAAAAAACAAATTCCAAGTATCATATTTATATTTAAGCAACAGCAAATTCTGTATAAGGACGTTTTTCAGGCGAATGAAATGCCAAAACAATATCCGATTTTGGAATTCCTGCTTCTAATAAATCCAGTGCAAAACCTCTATCGCCACCATCATGTTCGATATAAATTTTATTATTTCTAATGCTGATATGTAGGACACAACCATAATTCCTTCTACTATTTCGCCAAGTATTATGATACAATAAATAGTGTCCATGTTCTTCGTCAATGACTAATTGAATCACCGTTTCTTTATGAATCGGTTTCATCATAGCAGCTTGTTTCTCAAACAATTGACGCAATATTTTTTTATATTTTGTTATTCTATCCATTTCGTAATTGTTGGTTGATTAGTTTCGTAAATAATGATTTTCACTTGATGTCGTTCTAAATATTCTACAACAATTGGTTCTAAAGTTAGTTCGTTGTAAGCATCAGCAGGCATTGCCAGATATAAAATTCGATTATCACTTTCTTTTTCTAATAATAATGCGTAAAAATCAAGTTGTCCAACAGTTTGATGCAATTCGTTTATTAGTGAAATGCCCGTAAAACTTTTAACTTCGATAGCAATTTTCTGAGCATTCTTTTCTGCTAAAATTAACTTTTCTGCTCCCAAATCAATCATCACTCTTCTTTCACCAAAAGTAATTGTGTAAGGATCATGTGTTATTGTCCAACCATCATTTTCTAATGCTGTTCTGACAAGGTTATGAAATAAATCTTTTGCCATAATTTTTGATTTGTACTAAGATAAGGTTTTTTGGAAACATTTGAAAATAATACTATTTTTCAATTTATTATTAAGTAAAAAATTTGAAAACAAAAAGGAAGCACAACCAAAGTCATACTTCCTTTCCATATATAAATCACAAAGTTCCAATCTTCTGAGTATCAACCCGAAACTCGTAACTCGCAACACGTTTGCTACCAAAACAACCACAAAATATACCCAATCAAAGCCACCAAAACACCGATATGCAAACGATAATCTTGATACCATTTCAAACCTTCCATACCATCAGTAATCAAACCTCGGCGATAGGTTAATAAAGCAATTTGGTCTTCATTTGGCGGTGCAGTCATTAAACTTACAGTCACAAAAATAATCGTAGAAACAATCACCATCAAACCAACATTCAAAGTATAATGCAAATCCCACAAACCAAGTTGACTTAACGTAAACCATAAAACGCCACCAGCCGTACCTAAAACCAACGTCCAAAATGCACCGTCACCATTTCCTCTTTTGAAGAAAACACCAACCATGAAAATCACGACAATTGGCGGAACTAAAATCGAAAACATTTGCTGTAAATATCCCCAAAGGTTTTCAAAATTCGCAATTTGTGGTGCCCAAAGTGCTGCAATTACCATCAAAACAACGGTTGTAATTCGACCATAATTTGCCGTTTCTGTTTCTGTAATATCAGGACGATTTGGCTTAATAAAATCAATTACGACTAAAGTCGAAGAAGAATTCAACGCTGAATCTACACTCGACATAATTGCAGAAATCAAACCTGCTAAGACCAAACCGACTAAACCAACTGGCAAAACATTCGTCACTAAAAATGGAAAAACAGCATCGCCATTATCCAAACCTGGATATAAAACCAAGGCAATTGCACCAGGAATAACCATAATAAATAACGGAATTATTTTAAGAAAACCAGCCAAAATCATTCCCCAACGTGCATTCTGAATATCTTTCGCACCCAAAACTCGTTGTACAATATATTGATTTGTTGACCAATACCAAAAACCTAAAATCGGAACGCCACCAATCAAGCCCAACCACGGAATACTTGACGCTTCGGCATCCATCGGTTTTACTACCGAAAAATGTCCTTCTGGTGCAGCTTCAACAATTCTTGACCAATCAAAATCTACTTTTTTAAATAAAATATACGTCATAATACTACAGCCAACAATCAAAATTACTGCTTGAATCGCATCCGTAATTACAACGGCTTTTAATCCGCCAGAAGCGGTATAAATTCCTGCGATAACTGCTAAAACCATTGCGGTTTGCCACAAAACTAAATCAGGAAAAAACGCTTGTAAGACCAATGAACCTGCATACAACGCACCAGCGGTTTCAATCATTATCGTACTGAAAATCGAAACGCCCGAAAAGAACAATTGCGAACGTCTATCAAATCGCTTTTCCAAAAACTCTGGAATCGTCGTAATCCGAGAACGCAAATACAACGGCACAAATATCAACGCTGCAATAATCAACGGAATACCAGACATCCATTCGTAAACCGAGTTGACAATTCCTGTCGTATAAGCTGCACCGGACAAACCGATGATTGTCGAGCTCGAAATATTTGATGCAAAAAGCGATAACGCAATTAATCCCCAACCGAACGAACGTCCACCTAAGAATAAATCTTCTCCAGTTTTGGTTTTCCTCGCTACCCAAAAACCGATACATAATACCAGTACTAAATAGCCTAAAACAATGGCTATATCAATGTTTGAAATCGTATTCATAATTTTTTATTTGGTTTTATTTGGTTATTTTTTTTTAATTTTTATTACTGAACTTTATTAACGTTGTGCGTTTAGACGGTTTGAAAACCGCCTTTTTAGATGGTTAATTACTAAAAGAGAATCCGAATAGTTATAATTTTTTTCTATGATTTTTAATCATTGTACATTTTAAATAATTTGATTTCGTCATCATAAGATTTTTTTTGATGATGTTTTTCTTGTTTTCTAATGTAATTTCTAACTGTTGTTATTCTATCAGGACTTACCGAAATTGCTCCATATCCATCTTGCCATCGAAACAATGTTTCATCATCAAAAAACTGTTGTTCATTTATCCATTTTGACGCTTCCCCTTTAATCTGTTTTATGATATTAGATACCGTTTCTGTTGTTCGTAATTTAAATAATATATGAATATGGTCTTCAACGCCATTAATGAAATCCAATAAAATACCTTGATGTTTTGCTTCTTCTTTTATATGTTGAAATAATTGCTTTCGCCAATTTTTATTCAAAATTGGATTTCGATATTTCGTTGCCCAAACGGCATGAATCCATATATTTCCAAAACTCCCCGACATACAACTCAAATTTTTAATTACACAATTTTTTTCTACAAAGCATCATCTATAAAGGCGGATTTCAATCCGTCTAAACGCACGATATCAAGCAATTCACCATTTAAAAAGTCCAAAATTCAAAGTTTAATCGGATTAAAATCCGATTCTTTAGATGGTTCATTATTAAGAAAACACTCAAAAGTTAAAGTATTCCAATGTCTTTTAATTTTTTCACATCTATAAAGGCGGATTTCAATCCGTCTAAACGCAGAATCTTAGAGTATTTCATATTTTTAAAACAAACGAAAATTCATATTCTCTAACTTCCAAAAGATACTTATCCAACGGTTTCGACATCCAACTGTCCACGCCACCAATTCCCATTTGCTGAAAATCTAAGCATAACGAAACGACATCTTCAATCACTAAATCAATCGTATGTTTGTCGCCACGTTTTTCTCTTGTCAATTGCTCTGGCGAAAAAGGCAAAGCCGAAAAATTGAAAACGGAAACACCTTCAATTCTGATTTTTTTATTCTTAGCATTCCCAATTTCTAACCAACGAACATCCGTCCGATAGCCGTTTTCTTGCGGTGCAATATACGGTTCATATTGTTCTAAAATCGTATTTTTATAAATCCCAATATCCGCAGCAGCCTTTCTATCCCAATAATTTTCTATTGGACCACGACCAAAATATTTTATAGTTTGAAACACTTTTGGTAATTGCCAATACAAACCAACTCTTGGAATTTCGGGCAAATCAAACCGCTTTGGTTCAAAGTGACAATTCACTAAAATGCCATTCTCAACAGCACAAAACTTCATCGTAAAGTATGCGTCAACAACTTTATTATACTGTTTTGAAATGGCTTTATCATCAACTATCTTAAAATCAATTTCTTCAAAGTTTCGCCCAGCATTTCGCCAAATTGCACAACGTTCAGGCATTCCATTTCCAAAATCATTATCATTTGGAGGTCGCCAAAAGTTGGGTTGAAGTTGTGATTTTAGTTGGTGAACGTTATTCAAATCGAACCTTCCAAACCTGACAGGTCTTAAAGACCTGTCAGGTTTTTCTATCACAAATTGTTCTTCTCCAAATTCACAATCAAAATCAACAAAATATTCCACTTCATCTTCAAAATCAATTGATTTCAAATCAATTTCGACACTTTTTGATTCTTTTGCTTTTAAATGAAGAGATAAATCTCCAATTTTTACCACTTTACGTTTTCCTTCGTGTTCACACCAAACATCATAATTCACCCATAAACCATCTAAATCCGTAAAATCAAAATCGTTTTTTATGCAAATCACAAACCTGACAGGTCTTAAAGACCTGTCAGGTTTCTCGACACACGAAAACAAAACATTCTGATAAACTCGTTGCACTTCCCAAAACATCGGATGAGGCGTTCTATCGGGAAACAACAAACCATTAATACAAAAATTATCATCACTCGGTACATTCTCTCCCATGATTTTATCCGTAAAATCGCCACCAAATTTCCAATATTTTTGACCATCTTTTTCCGCTGCCAAACCTTGATC
>JBGCFH010000338.1:0-5021 GCA_045106825.1 Saprospiraceae bacterium
ATAAAAATCGTTTTTTTGCTAATATTGCACATGAACTTCGGACACCTTTAACGTTAATCACAGGGCCAATTTCAACAATTTTGCAAGACAACAACATTCCAATAACAACGCAACAAACGTTGAGTATTGTGAATCGAAATGTGAATTATCTAAAGCAATTAACCAATCAAATTTTAGATTTATCGAAAAAAGAAGTCGAAGATTTGACGATTCAAATTTCTACTTTTAAGTTTTCAGATGTACTGAAAGCATTGGTGGAAGATTTTCAATCATATGCTAATCATCAAAAAATTAACTTCATTACACCTAATAATATTGAAAATAATATTGAACTTTCTACTGATGGCGAAAAGCTGTTTATTATCTTAAAAAACTTGTTGTCTAATGCCTTTAAATATACGAACTCAGGCGGACAAGTTGCTTTCAATTATTTGGAAATAGATGATAATATTCAAGTAACAATTCAGGATACAGGTCGAGGTATTACGAAAGAAAATTTAGAAAATATTTTTAAACGATACTTTCAAAATAGCGATACGAATGCACCGATTGAAGGTGGAACTGGCATTGGTTTGGCAGTTTGTAAAGAATATATCGAGCAACTAAATGGAACAATTCGAGTGAATAGTGAGCTTGGAAAAGGTAGCACTTTTATCATTCAGTTTCCTAAAAAGGCTATTGGTGAAAGTCGTCAGAATAGCAACTTATCTTTCTTACAACTTATTGCAATTCAACCAATTACATTAAAATCTGCAACACCAATTATTTCTAATGAAATGCCAACTTTGATGATTGTAGAAGATAATTTAGAAATCTGTCAATATTTACAAACGATTCTACAAACAGATTATCAAATTGCATTTGCTAATAATGGTGTTGATGCGTTGAAACAATTGGAAACACTAAATCCTGACCTAATCATTACCGATTTAATGATGCCACTTATGGATGGTTTTGAACTGATTGAAAACCTCAAAAAACAAGATAAATTCAGAGCAATTCCAATTATTACTTTAACTGCTCGAAGTGAAATGAAAGATAAATTACACGCACTTCGTATTGGTGTTGATGATTATTTAATCAAACCTTTTAATAATGATGAACTGAAAGTTCGTATTGAGAATCTGTTAGAAAATCGGGCGAATCGAACAGTTTCTATTGAAGAGGAAGTTGATACAATTGAGGAAAATACTCAATCTGATATTGAACCTAAAATGACAGAAAGCACTATTTCTCAAGAAGATGCAGCTTGGTTAAAGCAATTAGAAACGGTTGTTAATGAAGAAATTACAAATATTAATTTTAATGCAAATCAATTAATCATATCAATGGCAATGAGTCGATCACAGCTTTACAGAAAAGTGAAGCGTTTGGCAGGATTAACACCGAAAGAATATATTGATCAAGTTCGTTATCATCAAGCACGACAATTTTTAGAAAATAAAACGTATAGTTCTGTCAAAAGAATTGCGTATGAAGTTGGTTTTAAAGATGAGAAAAACTTTGCTCGTAATTTTAAGAAACGATATGGAAAATATCCGAGTAAGTATTTGGAATAAATAACAAAAGGTGTTTTGAAATACTATCTACCATTTCAAAACACCTTTCCACCAATCTCGGGATTGACTGACCATCAAAACACCCGAAAATATTAATAAATAAGCCATTACTTTTCCAAAATCTAAATTATCTTTCCCGAATGATAATGCAATAATCGAAGCCATTAATGGTTGCAAATAAATATAAATACTCACGACCGAAGCCGTTACATATTGCAAAGCATATGCATTAAATAAATACGTCAAGACAGTTACACAGATTAATATAAAACTAATTGCAAACCAGATATTAATCGGAATATTCGTAAAATCAGCAGCTAAAAAATCATTGATTGTGAATGGAAAAACAGCGATAAAACCAAATGTAAACACCCATTTTAACACCGTCATCGTGTTGTATTTCACCATCAATTGTTTCACTAAAATTAAGTAAATCGCAAATGCTGTTGAATTTAAGCCAACTAATAAATCACCAACTAAACCGCTTGAACTCCAACTAACAGAACGACCATTCAGCACCAAAAAACCTGCACCGAGAATACCTAATATAATTCCTAATCCTTTAAAAACAGTAATTCGTTCTTTTAGAAAAATACCAGAAATGATAATGACAATAATTGGAACTAATAACAAAAGTAAGGAAGCATTTATTGGTGTTGTTAGATTTAATCCTTTGAAAAAGAACAACATATTGGCTGCCGCACCAAATACACCACACAATATCAATCTTCCAAAATCTGATTTTTCAACTTTTTCGGATTTCATAGCTGCTAAAATCCAAAAAATAACAACTCCTGTCAACACACGCATAAAAACAAGTGTATCAGGTGTGAGGTAAGTTGGCATCACTTCCTTAGCAATTGTATAATTTGCTGCATAAATTAAACTAACAAAAAATAAAGCAATGTGTGCTTTCATAATTTTAACCGTTGCTATTAAAATATAAAAAAGATGGCAACTGCCATAGCAACAAATCCGATGAGATAACCGCCATAAATATCAATCGGTTGAATCTCTCGTTCTACTATTTCTGCATCAGGTTCGTCATCGACATTGAGAACAACTTCGGGTTCATGATTATAATGTAATATGAGTTGTGTTGTTCCAATCAAACCCGTTATCAAAATCGCCAACATCAAAACCGCTGTCATATTGATTAAGGTGTAATTAAAGGTTGCTAACATAATAATTATCGCACTCAAAAACACACCAGCCGCAACTGCGTGAATATTTACTTTTTGTACTAAATTAATTAAAAAAGAAAGGAATAATGCAAGTGTAGCTGCTAATACAAATGCTCGATAAGCCAACGGAATTTCTCCATTATCCCGAACATTGACAAAAATCCATAGATAGAAAATTCCTGATACGATATAAGGGCCAATTCTGTCTTGCTTGTCGTGCATTCCTAAAGACACAATAATCCCTAATCGTTCCATGACAATAATCGCAACACTTGGTAATAATGCCGTTGAAAAGAAGATTTGTATCAACGTCAGACTATGCCAACTAAAGTCTGTTGTTCCAAATAAATACGGATTGACATTCATCGTAATTAATAACAAATATGTCAATAATAATAATGGATGAAAAATATAGGAAAATAGCCTTGCTACTGCTTTTAGCATTTTTTCAGTTTTTTTGATTTGTAATGAGCGGCAAATTTAGGGTTTATTTTTGGAATTAAATGTAGAGATGTAGAGTTGTAGTCGTTTTTATAAATGTTCAATCATTTTTTGTGATTCTTGTTTTAGGTTTCCACCAGTTCTTTCTAATCGTTTTTTTAGTTTTCGGTACTCGCTACTTCTCAAATCAGTCGTATTCACACGAGTAAGAACAATTCGACCATAAATCGCATAACCTTTGAATTTTGATTGTAAAGCCGTCACGCTACTATCGACTTGATGAATCGCTTTGACTAAATCACTTCCTTTGAGTTCAATAAAATAAGATTTTCGTTCATCAGAGTTAATCAATAGAAAATCATTTTTCTTGGTTTTACTACCTTTTATCAAACAGCTATCTAAATGATATTTACAGAATGTTTTTAAATCGTGATTTCGACCTTCATATACAGATTTTGCTCTTTTATCTTTACAAATTATCGTTTTTCGCTTATCCGAAAACTCTAAACATTCAGGCTTATCTTTGAAAAGTTTACAATCTGTTTTTTTAGTTGTCGAACTCATATAAATCGTCAAATTGTTGGTTAATAATACGAGAAGCACTATCTATCGCTTCGTTTTTAATCATCTGAAATTCCTCGTCCATGATGTTTCTAATCGTTCCTTTTTCTACAAAAAAGGCTTCAAAACGATTGTAATCCAACCATAATTTTTTATCAATAATTTGACTGACTTTGGTTTCATTATTTTTACCGACTTTATTAGCATACAGCAAATTATTAATCGAAGCCAAAATATACGGACTATGCGTTGTCAAAATCACTTGATTGTCCGCTGTATTAAACAATAAAGCAATCATTTCTACAATATCTTTTTGTGCAACAGGATAAAGATGTGCTTCGGGTTCTTCAATCGTAATTGCTGTCTTTCGCTGTTCTAATATTTCAGCAAATAATAAATATAAAATCCAAATTGCTTCTTGTTGTCCTGATGATGCTTCGTTTAAGAAAACGTATTCGTCATTTTCTAAAATTATTTTGTCACCATTGCCATTTTTATATTCACCTTTTAGAATTTTATGAATAAGTTTTTTTGCTAATTTCAACGTTGATTTATCAACTTTATCTGGTTCTAATGCTAATTGTCTATCAATCACTAAATCTAAACCTTGTCCGAACTTCTTTTTTTCTAAAGCAATGAATTTGATAAAATTTTGCATTAATGGGTCGTCCTCATTACGAATGAAATCCGCTTGAAAAATTTCTGAAAGTGTTGCTAACGCACTTCTTCCTGCGGGAATGTAGCTTTTTTTTCTATCCTTACTAAAAAATATTGTAAGAAAAGTAAAATATATATATTCACCTTCACTCATAGCGTCATCTTCCCTTACTCTATTGATTGTCTGCGAAGAAACTATACTTGTTAATACTTTTTCTAATTCTTCGCTAAATTCAAAAGTTGGAATTTTGTTATCTGTATTGTGTACTGTTATTTTCAGATATTCTGAATATTCATAAATCAGTTTAAAATATTTAATTTGATTTTCAGAAGACCAAATATTTAAGAATTGAGTATTAATTGCTTTTTTAAAATCTGAAATTTCAATTTTATTATTATTAAAAATATTTTCCCGAATCATCTTTTTGGCAAATACTTCACCAATCGTCTGAAAAAAATAAATCACCTTACTAATCGTACTTTTCCCACTTGCTTGAGGTCCAATGAAAACCATAAAATCCTTGATTTCAAGTTTGACATCTTTTATTGGTCCAAAATTTTTGATGATTAGTTTTTGCATATCGTTTTGATTTTAATCAAAGATAAATTTTATTTTTTT
>JBGCFH010000339.1:0-37010 GCA_045106825.1 Saprospiraceae bacterium
TTCAACTTACACAACTTCGGGAACTTTCACCGATATTTTACAAACATGGCAAGGTTGTGATTCTACCGTGATTTTGGATTTAGTTGTCCTACCTGAAATTACAATTATAGATACAATAATTACCGATGGTGTTGATGTGCCTTTAGGTTCGATTGATATTACGCCTTCTGGAAATTCCGCTAACTATCAATACATTTGGAGTACAGGTGCGACAACGCAAGATGTAACGGATTTAGGAACTGGATTCTATAGTTTAACAATTACAAATACTCAAGGTTGTACCGATACCTTCTCTTTTGAAATTGGTACAGTAACAATCTTTTTTGTAACTGAGGAACAAGAAATTAACGTTCAGTTATATCCAAATCCAATAAAGGAAAACTGGATAATGACTTTAGAATTTAGTAATAATTTATCGAATGATTTGATTTACCAAATTGTATCAATAAATGGCAAAATTGTATCAACAGGCAAGATTTCAAAAAATGAATTGAAGTCTAAAATACAAGCACCTCAAAATTCGGGAGTTTATTATCTACAATTATTATCAAATAATAAAAAAATAAAAACTATCCCTTTTATAATTGAGAAATAGTGAAATATTGTAAGCACAACGTTGAGAAGTTTTAATTTTCTTGATGTTATGCTTAATTTAGACAATGTTCAGTGAAGTGTGTCAATAATTAAATTAGGAATTGACACACTTCTATAAATTAATCCTGATTTTTTTGAAAATATCATATCAAGTATATTACAATTTAATGACTACTGTAAATTACTTTTCTTCTGGAAATGCATAAATTTCATTTTTCTCTAACGCACCATCTATCGTATAGATAGATTTTACTTTTCCATTTCCATTTCCAATGATTATTCTGCTTCCATCTTTAGAGAAAGCAAGCCCTGTAACAACTCCAAAGTCTTCATTACACTTAAACTCATCACCAGTACATCGGTCATCATCATCATAATAAGCATCAATCACTTGAATCAAATTCCCTTCAATATCCCATAATTTGATGAGTCTATCTCCGCCACCAGTGATGTATAATTGTAACTTTGGATGCACTGCCAAACATCGAATACCACCAGCATGACCAGTTTGTTTTTTGATTAAACTGACAGTTCCTTTATCTCTTTTAATTTCCCACAAACGTATATTATTATCTCTACCTGTTGTCAAAAATTTAGTTTTATCAATAAAGTTGACAGAATATACTTCATTATTTAAATCATAAATGAGATCATGTGCTAATAACGGAGGTGTAAACTGTATGTTCTCTTTAATATCCCAAATTACAGCTGTTCGATTTCGTCGTCCAACGATAATATATTTACTATCAGGCGAAATGGCAATAGAATAAATATCGCTTTCTTGTGATGTTTTTGCATTATCTTTTCGTACCGTTAGTACCTTTTTTTTATCAATAATATTTTCACCACGTTTACGCTTATGTGGTAAAATCGTGACTTTATCATCACGCCCCGCAAAAGCTATGAAGCTATTATCAGGTGCAATGGCCACAGCTTTAATTGTTTTGGTAGACTCACCAATTACTTTTTTTCGATGATTTTTATTATCAACTAAATAAAGCGATTTACCAACAGCGACTAATAAAGAATCTTGATAGAAGCTTGCAATAGCTTCTACGTCATTACTAAAACTATCAATATTTGTAGGCAACCAAGTTGCTGTATTCCATGTAATTAAACTTCGCATTGGCGTATTCTCATTGCCCCAAGTTCCCGAAAATGCTCTTTTGCCACTACGAGAATATTGTAATGCAGAAACTCTACGAAGGTGTTGAACAGATTTTGTATCAGCTTTTTTAAGTTTTAAGTTCCAAATCATGACTCGAAAATCTCTTCCAATTGTCGCAATGTAACGAGAATCATTAGAAAATTCCGCTTTAAATATTCTATCAGTATGTCCTTTTAAAGTATACAAAGGTTCCCAACGATTCGCATCCCAAATGATAGCCGTATTATCATAAGATGCAGAGACTACTTGTAAACCATTCTTGGAAAAACGAACAGAACGTACAGCATCACTATGTTCTGTTAGTTTTTGTTTCAGTTTTATAATATAACCTAATGTACTAACTTTAGGATTATCGTTTTTTTCTAATTCAAAAACTCGAATGACATCATGATTACAAGCCGTAACAATTTCATTACTATTTGGACGTAAGTCTAATGAAAAAATACTTTTGGGATGATCATCAGGAGAACTTTCTGCTAATAATTTTCCTTGCATACTATAAATCAAGATTCGTTTATCATCACCAGCCATCATTAATAATCGCTCTTGCAAAATAGGTAATTCTGCTTTAGGATTTGGTGTTGTAAATACAACATCATGAACTCTACTATTGATATTATCAAGTACAATTGTCGTATCATTCTCTAAGTCAACCAATAAGCAATCACTACCTTTTGCTCCTCGACCAACAAAAATATATTTTCCATCATACGATACATCGATAGCATTTATATCAATATCAGAACCTGTACTGTCAATGGTTACACGGTTTGTATGTTTAATTTCTGTGACTCCATTTCTGTTAAAACTCCATCTTATAATTCGATTATCATTACCGACTGAAATCAGTGTGGTGTCCGAATCAAACACTAAATCATTGATTATTCCATTGTGTAGTTTTTTCTTCTTAATGGTTGTCCTATCAATATTTTTGACATAGACAAAATCCTTTTCTGCGAAAGCAATTAGTTGACTATTAGGAGAGAACGCAACTGCGTTTGCACTGATATGATCTGCAGTATCTGTTAAGATATTTTTATAAAAAATATTATCACGATACAATAAGTAAATAACCTGTTTAGCACTAATATTTTTAGGGTCAGTTTCTAAGGCTTCACCAGCAAGATGCAATGCATAAGTAGGATCATTATCCATAATTTGTAAGGCTTTACTTACCAGTCTTTCTGCTTCCGAATCAATTCCTGCCCAATATTTTAATTTATCACTATAATAAATAAATAGAAATAAAGCCACCATTCCAATGATAAAACCCGTCAGCACAAATCTCGATAGTTTACGATAAGTTCGCATTTTTTGTTGTCGCTGACTATCTTTGATAAACTTGAACTCTTCTTTGGGTAAGGTCGCTTCAAGTGCTTCATATTGCGGTTGAATAAATTCTAATTCTCTATCCGTCAAATAAGTAGCAGTATCTTTCGATGCTTCAAATCGTTCTTTAACCAATCGAGTTGACCTCGAAAAAAGTTTATCTTCTTCCGAACCTCGCTCAAAGATTTTTTTAGCAATTATATCATGTGTGATTTCTATTTTCATCTTGGTACGTTCCTAAGTATTTTTTATTTGGAATCTTATTACACACTAAAACAGTCGTAAATTACAAAAATATATATTAACGATTAGATATTCTTTAAAAATTGTATTCTATATCTATTTAGTTGCTGTTTTTCAATAGAATAAGTATTCTGTTTTTCACAATATTATTATATACTTGTTTGGAATTAAAATATTGTTGTATATTGACTAATTAAAACTGTTATATTGTTGTAGAATAGAGTTGTTTTTTATGAACTTAAGGAAAATTGTTTAACAATATAACCGTACAACAATTTAGCAAAATATTAAATGTATCGCTTTTATTTAATCATATTATTAATAATAATAACGACTGTCAATGTTTTTGCTCAAAAAACCATTGATAGAGCAACTTATGAAAATGCTGTTGATCACTTAAATTGTGAACTGGGAAAATTCTATATGTTAGAAGAACAAGGAAAATATGTTCAAGATGAATATTTGACCTATTCGTCAACACATCCTTGCAGCTATGAGAATTTGATGGTTTTTATACAAGGAAAACAACCTCAATTAGAAAACAATGGATATTTAGCTACTTATATTGAGAGTTTCAAAAAAGAGTTTGATGAACAAATTACGAATGGTGCTTTGTATAATAAATTGATGGAAATATTCAAACAAGACTTGTTGCTTGAATATGAAGGACAGGAAGATTATGAAGCCTTAAAGTTTGCATTGAAAGAGGATTATCTAAAAGAAAAATTAAGAATCCACGAGTTACAAACAATAGATGGAGTCAAGGATACAAAGGAAGAATCATTTGATTGGAGCTGGTTCAGAGGTACAAATTTATTATTACTGATATTTGGTATATTTATCCTTTTCTTTGCAATCACCATTCTTCGGTGGGCAATTAAATACGGTAATACAGGTAAGCGATTATCCAAAAAAGATTTGGCAGAGAATAGAGTAAAACCACAAATTCCTACCGATACTTCTACAAATATACCGACACAAACCATCAATGAGAAATTTAAACCAAAATCACTAAATCCAAGAACACCAAAAAAGAAAACACTTGAAAAACAAGTAGAAGCGGTAATGGAAGAAGTGCAGAAAGAGGAAGAAATTGAAGAAGTAGAACCTGAAGAGTTCGCATTTTATATGCCTTATCCAAGTATTGACGGTTCATTTTACGATTTAGAACGTTCAGAAACGGAAATTGGTGGACAAAGTACGTTCAAGTTCAAACTCGTAAACGAAAAATATGCCTTAGCAACTTTTGAAATATTAAGTAATGATAAAATTATCACAGATATTTTTATGGATTACGAACGTACCATAAAGTCGGCTTGTGAATTGGAAAATAAACCAAAGAGCTTAAATAAAGTTATTCGACCAGGCATTACAAAAATAATTACTATCGAACCAGGAACTGTTCAAAAAACAGCACAACATTGGCGATTAAAAAAGAAAGCGGTTATTCGATTTGAGTATGAGTAATTAGATTGACATATTTAGTAGTTAAGGGAATAGGTAATAAATAAGTTACCTGTTATAGCGAGTTAGAATGGGTAGATTATTTGTTACTTGTTCCCTAAATATTAAAAAAAATCGACAAGCGACTGAAAGTCGCTCGTCGATTTTTTTTGTTTATTTTTCAAATTCTAAAATCGTTTTTTCAATAATAGCACAACATTCTAAAAGTTGCTCTTCCGTCATGATTAAAGGAGGAGCAAATCGAATAATATTGCCGTGTGTTGGTTTTGCTAACAAACCATTTTCTGCCAACTTTAAGCAAATATTCCAAGCCGTTTTGCTGTCCTCTGTATCGTCAATAACAATTGCATTTAATAACCCTTTTCCACGAACCAAAGTGACCAAATCCGTTTTTTCAATCATTTGACGCATTTTAGCACGGAAAATTTCTCCTAAATACGCAGCATTTTCTGATAGTTTTTCATCTTCTACAACTTGTAACGCAGCCATTGCAACTGCACAAGCCAACGGGTTTCCACCAAAAGTAGAACCATGTTCTCCGGGCTTAATGGTCAACATAATCTCATCACGAGCCAAAACTGCAGAAACAGGGAAAACACCACCAGATAAGGCTTTTCCTAATATTAAAATATCAGGCTTGAATCCTTCATGCTCACAACACAATAGTTTTCCTGTACGTGCAATTCCGGTTTGTACTTCATCAGCGATGAATAATACATTCTTTTCACGACACATTTCGTAAGCCGTTTTCAAATAGCCATCATGAGGCACGACAACACCCGCTTCTCCTTGAATCGGTTCAACCATAAATCCTGCAACATTAGGATCTTCTAAAGCTTTTGCCAATGCGTCCAAATCATTATAAGGAATCAGTTCGTAACCTGGCATATAAGGCCCAAAATTTGAACGACTTGAAGGATCAGTTGATGAAGAAATTGCTGCTAATGTTCTTCCCCAAAAGTTACCAGTAACGAAAATGATTTTGGCTTGATTTGAAGGAACACCTTTGACTTCATAAGCCCATTTTCGACATAATTTCACTGCTGTTTCTCCACCTTCAACACCAGTATTCATTGGCAATACTTTATCGTAACCAAAGAACTCCGTAATGAATTTTTCATATTTTCCCAAAACATCGTTATGAAACGCACGAGATGTTAAAGTCAACACTTGAGCTTGTTCTGTCAATGCATTTAAAATACGAGGATGACAATGACCTTGATTAACTGCCGAATAAGCAGATAAAAAATCGTAGTATCGTGTTCCTTCTACATCCCAGACGAATGCACCTTCACCTTTAGATAATACAACAGGAAGCGGATGATAATTATGCGCACCATATTTATCTTCGAGAGCAATCAACTCTTGTGCTGAAATCATTGTTTTTAGCATAGCATTTATTTTTAATGTGTTAATATCAGATATTCAACCTCTTTTGTTGAATATCTGCGGATTGACTGTACATTTATTATTAAACAATCATTTCCTACTTTATTTTTATTTCAAATTAAATTATAATTTAATACAATCAATATATAGATTTGTTAATTGTAGTATGGTTTTTGCAATTATTGGAATATAAATTTTAGTGAACATAATTCTAAATTATATATTTTCAAAAATTGTAATGACCACAAAAATAATGACTTAAAACTTTAGAATCACATGATTTGGCATAATCTTAATCATTATTAATAAAGTATTACAGTTTTTTTAAAATTAAAATGTAATTCGATAACAGAATTGATGAATCACGAAAAACACCTTTTCAATAACGTGTTGGATACGAAAACTTATTAATGCTATGAAAAATGGCTTATTATTGTTATTCATTGTTGTAACTTTAGCTTCTTGCTCTTCAAGAGATAACTTATCTGTGGAGAATGAACCTAATCAACAACAGCAACAACAAGAATTAATCGCACAAAATCTGGAAACTACAGAAGAACCTGAATTTGTCATCGAAGCAGAATACGATCCTGCTTTGGCTGAAAAAGCAGCCGAAAATAAACGTAATAAAATAGAAGAAACTTCTCCAATTGCATTGACTTCTGATGATGATGACTTGACCGAGGATAAAAACGACTTACCTCAAAATGTCACAACACATACGATTAGAGCTTATGATTATAAAGAAGATGATTTTCTGAGCGACTCTGAAAACAGAACAAAAGGAAAATCACCTAAAGCAACGTTTAATCATGAAGGCAATACAAAAGCATTATATTTTGTCGTTGCAGGTGCTTATAAAGATGAGAAAGAAGCTCAAAAAAAATCTGAAGAAATCATTAAATTAGGCTATAAAGTCGAACTCATCACTTTTGATAAAAACTTCAAAACAGTTTGTGTTGCTAAGTTAGAAAATAGAAGTCAAGCAGATTTGTTAGCTAAAGCACTTCAAATCGAAAAAATTGATGCTTACGTTGTTAAACGTAGAAAATAAACATATTCAAACATTATAAATTGAAAAGGCATTGCTATTCGCAATGCCTTTTCAATTTATATTACTTTTTTAATAAACCATCAAATAGAAGCTTTCAATGCTTCCTCAATATCGACATATTTAAATTCAAAACCTTCTGATAATAATCGTTCTGGAACTAACCGACGACTTTTCAAAACTAATTCTGATTCTGTTCGCATAAAAAATGCACCGATTTCAATCATCCATTTCATCGCAGGTAAACCAATCGGAACATGGAGAACATTCCGCAATATTTTCATAAATGTTTTGTTACGAATCGGTTTTGGACTGACCACATTATAAATACCTTCTGCATTTTGATTATCAATCAAATATTCCGTTATTCGACAAAAATCCTGAACCTGTAACCAACTAATAAACTGCTTTCCTGTACCTTGAGATCCGCCTAAACCAAACTTAGTCAGTTGTACCAACGGTTGCATTGCACCACCGTTTTTACCTATTACAATTGATGTTCGCATTATTACTTTTCGGACATTCGGATTCTTGACTTCTTGAAATGTTTTTTCCCATGCTTTCGCAACATCTACTGAAAAACCCTCTCCAATTTCACCTTCTTTTTCTGTCATTTCTTTATCTTCCGAATAACGATAAATTGTCCCTGTACTGGAATTCAACCAAATTTTTGGTGGATTTTTAGTTTTCTCAATCGCTTCACCAATGATTTTTGTAGAATCAACTCTGGAGTTTAAAATCTCTGTTTTGTTAGTTGCTGTATATCGACAATCGACCGAACGACCAGTCATATTAATGATAGCAAAGGCATTTTCAAAATGACTTGTCCAATCGCCCATCGTTTTTCCATCCCATTTTGCATAGTAAATATTGCCTTTTGATGGTTTTGTAGAACGTGATAAAATAATAATTTCAAAGCCTTTGTTTGAGAAGTAATTCGCTAAGTGTTGACCTAAAAATCCTGAACCACCAGGAATAATTATTTTTTGCATTGATATTGTTTTAATGAAGTTGTTTATTTCAAAACGGTAACTTTATTATTAAGTTTCATATCTTTCAATATTTTTTGAAAGACATGATTGATGAAAAAAATGTATTTTTGTGTTATTTATAACTAAAATAATTAATATGAATAATTTTTTAACAATTATTGTTTTATTAATAACCGTCAATAGTTTTGCCCAAACTCGTTATTTAGACAGTCTTTTTGTAGCTGAAAAAACAGATGCTGCTATCGTTTATGGAACAGCAGACGCTTTGAATGCACCTTATTTGAGCGATAGTTGGACGTATTCACAAGATTTATTGATGGATGTTTATCAACCTCAAGGTGATGTGAATGAAGTTCGTCCTTGCGTACTTTTTATTCATGGTGGAGCATTTTTGTTTGGTTCGAGAGAAGATGCGAATGGCGTGAATGTTTGTAAGGATTTTGTTAAGAAAGGTTATGTTGCCGTATCAATTGATTATCGTATGGGATTGAATACTTTTAGTGCAGCATCTGCCGAACGTGCCGTTTATCGAGCGGTACAAGATACAAAAGCCGCAATTCGATTTTTGAAAGAAAATTATGCAACTTACGGAATTGATACAACACGAATCTTTGCGATGGGAAGCAGTGCAGGAAGTATCTCGGCGATTCATGCAGCGTATTTTGAAGAAGATGAACGAGCAAATATTCCTTCTACTTTAACGACACCAGATTTGGGTTGTATATCTTGTTCGGGAAATACGTTTGTGCATGATGATAAACCGATTGCAATAGCAAATCTTTGGGGAGCAATTGTTGATACAACTTACATAGAAGTTGGTGATGTTCCGATGATTTCTTTTCACGGAACAGATGATTTTGTTGTTTCTCCTGATTCTGCAAACCCGTTTAGTTCTCCATTTTTTCCATCATTGTCAGGTGCAAATTATATCACACCTCGGTTGCAAAATTTAGGAATTACGACGGAATATTACAAATTCTATGGACAAGGACACGAACCTTGGGGCGTTTTGAGTGAAACTCCTTATTATGATTCTATTATGGATTTGACAACATTGTTTTTTTATAATTACTTACAAAATAATCCATCAAATACAGTTGCTGAACATCGTACTATTCAGAATTTGACTATTTATCCAAATCCTACGACTGATTTATTGAATATTGATTTAAGTATGAATACCAAAAGCCAAGCTTATTTACAGGTGCTTAATTCAATTGGTCAGACCGTATATAGCGAAAACCTATTATTGCCGAAAGGCAACAATCAAGTAATAATGAATACTACAAATTGGTCGTCGGGTTTATATTTTTTGAATTTAAAATCCGATAATCAACAGATGAATAGAGTAGTCGTGAAACGGTAAAATGTAACAATCCGTAATTTTTAAATAAAGGCTTTTATGAATTATATTAAAAACAGGTGGTTCTTTGAAAAATCCAGTGATAAATGTATACATACGAATTATTTGAATTCGTTTTTTGTGTTGATGTGTTGATGTGTTGACGTTGGTATAAAATCAACACAAAAAAACAATCTTGATAGATTTCAAATTTTTATTATTCCACTGGATTTTTCAAAGAATCAAATAGGTTTACTTTTGGTAAACCTGTTTTGTATTTTACTTTTGTGTCGTCCTAAAATAAGGTTATAGAAAAAATCTTATTAAGGTGTAAATTCATGTTTGGTTAATATTAAATTAAAATCCTTTTTACGCAGATTCACGTAGATTTTCTAATAATTGGTAAAAAAATAGTTCATTGATAATTTTTGACAAGAGCAAAAATTATTGTTTTACGTAGCGGCTGTCTTTAGCTGCCGTAAACAATTTCAAACAAAGACGGCAGCTACTTGCAAAAATTGTCAAACAACCAAAAAAAACGATTTTGTTAATGAAAAATTTACGTGAATCTGCGGAATCTGTGTGAGATGATTGTTTTGCAAGGCAAAACGTAATATTTTCATTTTTTAATTTTGTTTCAGCGAAACATGAATAAGAATATAATAATATGATATTACAACATAATAAATTATTTCGTCAACAAGCGTACATTAATGGAGAATGGATAAGTGCCAGTAATGGTGAAAATTATGCAATTACGAATCCTTTTGATAATTCAGAAATTGCCAATGTTCCAAATATGGGTGAAATGGAAACAGAACAAGCGATTGAAGCTGCAAATGCTGCGTTTCCAAAATGGAAGGCTAAAACTGCTGGTGAACGTTCTCTTATTTTAAGGCGTTGGTACGAATTGCAAATGGAAAACTTGGACGATCTTGCCTATATTTTAACAACCGAACAAGGCAAGCCGATTAATGAGGCTCGTGGTGAAATTCGTTATGGAGCTTCGTTTGTTGAATGGTTTGCGGAAGAAGCAAAACGAGCTTATGGAGATGTGATTCCGGGACACGGAGGAGATAAACGGATTGTTACCATCAAACAACCGATTGGTGTTGTTGCAGCGATTACACCTTGGAATTTTCCGAATGCAATGATTACTCGGAAAGTTGCACCAGCTTTGGCAGCTGGTTGTACCGTTGTGATTAAACCTGCGGAAGATACACCGCTTTCTGCTTTGGCTTTAGCAGAATTAGCAGAACAAGCTGGTTTTCCTGCTGGTGTTTTGAATATTGTTACCACAAAAAATCCTGTTTCGGTTGGAAATACTTTGACAGCAAGTTCGATTGTTCGTAAATTATCCTTTACAGGTTCTACGCCTGTTGGCAAATTATTAATGCAACAATGTGCAGAAACTGTCAAAAAAGTTTCTTTGGAATTGGGCGGAAATGCTCCGTTTATCATTTTTGATGATGCTGATATTGATGAAGCGGTGAAAGGTGCGATTGCTTCAAAATATCGAAATGCTGGTCAAACTTGTGTTTGTGCGAATCGTATTTATGCTCAATCAGGAATTTATGATGAATTTGTATCTAAATTGGCGAAAGCCGTAGAAGAACAACAAGTCGGTTCGGGTTTGAATAATGAGGTAACAATTGGGCCGTTGATTAATGAAAAAGCTTTGGAAAAAGTTGAAGGTTTGGTTGCTGATGCATTAGAGGCTGGAGCAGAACTGGTAATAGGCGGACAACGACATGAGTTAGGTGGAACATTTTATGAACCGACTATTTTGGCTAATGTAACGTCAGAAATGACGATTTCACAAGAGGAAATATTTGGTCCTGTTGCTCCTATTTATCGTTTTGAAACCGATGATGAAGTTATCGCTTTTGCTAATGATACACCTTATGGGTTAGCGGCTTATTTTTATGGTCAAAATATCAACCGAGTTTGGAAAGTAGCGGAAGCTTTAGAATATGGAATGGTTGGTATTAATACTGGAATGATTTCTACGCCTGTTGCTCCTTTTGGTGGAATTAAGGAAAGTGGTATTGGACGAGAAGGTTCAAAATATGGTTTGGAGGAATTTATGGAAGTGAAGTATTTGTGTTTTGGTGGTATTAAGGTGTAATGAAAAATAACTTTGAAGAGACAAAATTAAAAAAATTGGATACTACCGTTCCGTGAAAATCCTCTGATTTTTTCATCATTTACTCAAATATAATCTATCATAATAAGCTATATTTCAACTTTTATAAACTGGTAATCCAATTTTATAATCAAATTAATTCATCATCATAAACCAATAATAAATCCGTTTTTTTTGTTAAAAAAAATGTTTTTACAACGTTTCATGCATGGTTTTTTATTATTATTTAGAATAAAGTTTTGAAAATTAAAAAAATACTTTAAATTTGGTTTGTCAAAAATTGGTTAACCAATAAACAAAAGGTGAATTTTCGAAATATGCATTATGAAAGATATAGATACATTATTTAACGAAATCGTAATCGAAACACCTGTTGACAAGATAATTAAACAAATCAGAACTCTAATCACAAGTGGACAATTAAAGTCTGGAGATAAATTGCCTTCTGAGAGAAAGTTATCTGATAGGTTAGGTGTAAGCCGTAGTCATATTCGGGAAGCATTGCAGAAGTTAGAGTTCTATGGGATTTTAAAAACATTACCTCAAAGCGGTACTATTGTCGCAGGAGTAGGAATTACAGCTTTGGAGGGATTAATTTCAGATGTATTGAAAATTGAAAATACTGATTTCGCAGCTTTAGTGGAAACAAGAGTTTTGTTAGAAATTGAATCTGCAAAGTTTGCAGCATTGAGAAGAACAGAGGAAGATATTGCGAATATTCAGATAGCGTTAAATGCTTATGAAAAAGAAGTACATAGTGGTGGAAAAGCAATAGAGGAGGATTTGATGTTTCATTTGAAAATTGCAGAAACCAGTAAAAATTCAGTTTTGAATTCTTTAATGTTGATTATTACGCCTGATATTATTAAAAATTTTCAAATTTATAATGTTTGTGAAGGTGGTCGTTTGTTTCGTTCTTTAGAAGAACATAAAATCATTTTTCAACATATTATTGATCAAAAACCTAATAAAGCTGCGGAAGTAATGAGAATACATTTGCAGGATGTCTTAGAGTTTAGTCAAACTTTTAGGAAGTAAGCACTAAGATTTATAAAGTATGATTATTAGATATTAATAAATATAAGTACCAATAATTTTTATACAAATACAACTCAATCTTTTCTAATAATTAGATTGAAAATAAGGCTAATAAAATTCATTTACTAAAAAATGCCCACCTTTTTTTAGATGGGCAACCTATACTAAATTTAAAATAAATTAAATTATGATTGTAAAACTAACAAACTTTTTGAAAATCATACCACTATATATAGGTGTGATGATTTTTTGTCTAAGTATTCCAAATTTTTCCTTTGGATATACAATTGATTTAGACAAAAATTACGCAATCAGCATTACAGGGAATGTTACTTCATCAGAAGACAACGAACCTTTGATTGGTGTTGCTGTATCCGTAAAGGACAAGAATACAGGCGTTACAACAGATATTGATGGTAATTATAAAATTAGTGCGGAAGAGAATGATGTATTAGTATTCAGTTATATTGGTATGAAAAGTCAAGAAATTTCAGTTAATGGACAAACAACTATTGATGTAGTATTGAATCCTGATACTGAAATTTTAGAAGAAGTTGTTGTTGTTGGTTATGGTGTTGTGAAAAAATCTCACTTAACTGGTTCTGTTTCTAAAGTTACGAATGAAAAATTAGATCAAGTTCCTTTGGCTCGTGTTGATGATGCATTAGCAGGTCAAGTTGCTGGTGTGAATATTCAGATGACAAATCCTGCAGCTGGTGAAGCACCGACAATTCGTGTTCGTGGTCCTGGGTCGATTACTTTTGGTTCAAGTCCTTTGATTGTTGTTGACGGAATTGCTGTTGGTAATGATGCGGATTATTTATCAAGTTTGGATATGAATGATGTTGAGTCTGTTGAAGTATTGAAAGATGCGGCATCTTCTGCTATTTATGGATCAAGAGGTGCGAACGGTATCATTATGATTACGACTAAAGCTGGTAAAGAAGGCCCAACTCGTTTGAATTATGATACGTATGTTGGTTTCAAATCTGTTCCAGACAATGATTACTTAACGACAGTTGGTGATTGGTCTGACTATGTTCGTGCAAATAATGATGGTGTATTAACAGATAAAATGGAATACATCAACTTATTGGGAACAGAAACTGACTGGCAAGATGTAATGATGGATGGTGGAATGATTCAAAGTCACGCCTTATCTGCAAGTGGTGGAACAAAGAATACGAAGTTCCGTGCGTCTGCATCGTACTTGAATGATGAAGGTGTTTTATTAACAGATAACTTTAATAAGTTAAACTTCCGTTTAAATTTAACGACAAAAATTAGCGATAGAGTTAAATTTGGAACAACGTTAAATCCATCTTACACAACACAAAGAAGGTTTCCAATTGGTTTGCATGATGCCGTTCGTCAAAATGCTTGGTTACCATTGTATTTAGATGAAAATAATATTCAATATGTTAATCGTTATAGAGAAGGTGGTCGTTGGGCAGATGCTCAAGTTGGTGATTATGCTATGGAGCGTATGTTTGATGATTTTGATTTAACAACAGGTATGCCAGATGGAGAAGATGGAGAAACGCCAAGCGGAACAGATATTAGTTCTACGTCTAACCAATCTGCTTTAGCGAAAGTGTTGGAACGTGATAGAAGAAAAAATCAATTGAAAGTTTATGCTAATACATTCTTACAAGTTGACCTTTTAGATGGTTTATATTTCAAACAAACAGTAGGTGGTGATATTCGTTTTACTAAAAATACAACTTGGGCAGGTATTGAAGCAAGTAGAAATGGTGCAGGTGATTCGGAGTCAATTATCCAGACTCAAGATCGTACACACCTTGTATCTGAAAGTACATTGAATTATAGAAAAGATGTCGGAAGACATGAAGTAAACGCTGTTGCAGGTTATGCTTACGAAAGTTGGAGTTTTGAACAAGAACAAGTAGAAGCAGCAGGTTTTACGAATGATTATATCAGAACATTCAACTTCGCCAATGTAATTGATGCAGAATACTATGCAGAAGAATGGGCATTAATCTCATACTTCGGTAGAGTAAATTATGCTTTTGATGATAAATACTTAGTTTCAGCAACAGCACGTTGGGATGGAAGTTCAAAATTTGGTCCTAATAATAAATTCGGATTTTTCCCTTCAGTTTCAGCAGGTTGGAGAGTTTCTCAAGAAAGCTTCATGGAAAATGTTGACTTTATTGAAGAGTTAAAAGTTCGTGCAAGTTATGGTATTTCAGGAAACAATAACATTGATCCTTATATGTATGTTGGTTTATTATCTCCAATTGCTACAGGTTTTGGTGTGAATGGTTATAATCCTATTAATATTGCGAACTCTGATTTGAGATGGGAAAAATTATTAGAATTTAATACAGGTTTTGATTTATCTATAATGAGTGGTCGTTTCCAAATCGGATTTGATTATTATAACAGAACAAGTTCTGATTTATTATTAAACTTACCAGTTCCTGCTGTTACAGGATTTGACGAAGCATTGGTAAATAAAGGTGTTGTAGAAAATAAAGGATTTGAGTTAGAATTAACGTCTAACAATTATTCATCAAATGATTTCTCTTGGTCAACAACTGGTTTATTGACACACAATAGAAATACATTAGTAGATTTTGCAGGAGCATCAGGAACGATTTCTTCTGTTGATACAAAAAGACCAGCAGAATGGATTGCATTAGAAGGTTATCCGATTGCATCATTCTACGGTTATGTAGTAGAAAAAGAAATTCCATTAGAATATATTAGAAATCCATTCTATCCAATCAACGCACAATCACAAGATATTTATGTGAAAGATTTGAATGGTGATGGTGTAATTGATACGGATGATAGAACGTTGTTAGGTTCTCCTTATCCAGACTTTATTTGGAGTTTAACGAATAATATCCGTTACAAAGGTTTTGATTTTACATTCATGTTCCAAGGTTCTCATGGTGCAGAAGTTCGTAATATCTCTTCTCAGTATATCAAAAATGAGTTTTCAAGTAATCAAGACTATACTGCTGATTTCCCAGATGCAGACAAAGTTGTTCAACGTATTTTTACTAATGATGATATTCAAGATGCTTCTTATATTGCATTAAGAAACTTGAACTTAGGATATACTTTTAATAATGCCTTAGTTGGAAAAGCAGGTATTAGTAAATTAAGAGTTTATGTTGGTGCTCAAAACTTATTATACATCATGTCTGAGGGATATGAAGGTTGGAATCCTGAAGGTGTTGATTTGAACAATGACGCAGAAAGAAATCCATTAAACTATGGATACCAAAGAAGAACTGCTCCAATTTATAGAACAGTTAACTTTGGTTTAAATATAGGATTCTAATAATAACTGTCGAAGTCTGAATATTGGATAACGGAAATTTAATTAAAAATACGGTTTTAGTTTCATTAACAAAAGAAAGTTTTACATCTAATATTAATTGGGATTTGCGTATGAAAGTACGCAAGTTCCCAACCTTAGAAAATAAAATTTAATGTAATAATAATGTTTACTAATAACCGCCAAATAAAATAAAATCATGTTTAAAAAGATATTATATACTTTAGTAATTGCAACGTTTTTTGCCAGTTGTGATACTGATAAATACTTAGAATTAGCACCACTTGCAGCCATTGGTGATAATGCTTTTTACACAAATGCTGATGAAGTAAACGAAGGTGTAATAGCGATTTATGATGGTTTACAAGCAGTTTATCAACGTGAATTTGCACTGACAGAAATGCGTTCTGATAATACAGAAACAAAGTCAAGTGAGGGAATCTGGGCAGAGTTTGAAAGTTTTACAGTATTGCCTGTAAATCAAACGATTGGTGAATATTGGGCCGCAAACTATAATGTAATTTTCCGTGCAAATAGAATTTTGGAAAATTTAGAGGTTGTAGAAGATGCAACTCGCAAAGCTCAATTTGAAGGAGAAGCTCGCTTTGCAAGAGCTTTGGGACATTTTAACTTAGTTCGTGCTTATGGCGATGTTCCTTTATTAGATAGAGTTGTGATTCAAACAGATACAGAATATTTTGGTCAAAAACCAGCAAGTGAAGTTTTAGCATTTATTATTAGTGACTTAGAAATCGCTGCTACTCAATTACCAGGTCGTGCAGATATTCAAGAGGGACGTGCGACACAAGCTGCAGCACAAGCATTATTAGGAAAAGTAAGATTAACAACAGGTGATTATAGTGGTGCAGAAACAGTATTAAAAGCAGTTTTGGATAATGCTGATTATGCATTAGTAGAAGAATACAATGATGTGTTTTATGATGAAATGAATAGCGAAATCATTTTTGCTGTTGCTTATATTAATGATAATGTTAACGAAAGCCAAGATTTTTCTTTTGAAATGACATTAGGTGGAGTTGTGAGTGGATTGAATTATTTAACAGATGACTTCAAACAATTCGCAACAGATTCAGCAGGTGCAGAAAGATTAGCGGTATTAGTAAGTCCAAATAATGCAAATGAAGTTGGAAAATTCTTAACAAGCTCTTCTGATGTACGCCTTTGTGGAAATGACTGGATTGTATTGCGTTTGGCAGATGTACATTTAATGTATGCAGAAGCAAAAATGGCAGGAGCAGCTTCTACAACTGATGCTGATGCTATCGCTTCTTATAATGCTGTTCGTGGTCGTGCAGGAATGTGGTTATTGGCTCAAGGTGCTTTGACAAAAGAAACGTTATCTGACGAAAGAAGAGCTGAATTGGCATTTGAAAATCATAGATTATATGACTTGATTCGTTTCGGAAAAGCAGAAACTGTATTAAGTGCTTTTGCAGCATCACAAGGTAATTCTTTTAATGCAACAGATTTGGTTTTACCTATTCCGCAAAATGAAATCAATATTAGTCAAGGAGAATTATCACAAAATCCTGGTTATTAAAAGCAACATTTATAATTATTATTTATCAAGTGATTTTGAATCACCTGATGATTATGAAAAATAGGAATGCAAAAATTAATTAGTGAGTTATAAAAATTGTTTCATTTCCCGTTTTGATATAAAGTTAAAACGGGAATAATTCTATGACATTTATAATCACTTTTATAATTAATTATCCAAATTGAATTTAAATTATATTAAAAATGAAATATATAAAATTATCCATGTCATTTATAATGGTGGCATTAATCGCAATATTTATTGCTTCATGTGCGGATGATCGTTTTGATTTACCAACTGGTACAATACCAGATGAAACGCCTCCTGAAGCATCTTTCTCTTTCTCTCCAAGTGAGGCAAATTATCAAGAAGTTTCATTTGCTAATGCTTCTATAAGTGCAACAACTTATGCATGGGATTTTGGTGATGGAAACACGTCAACCGATACAGATCCAACACATACGTATGCTGCTGATGGCGAATACACAGTTACATTAACTGCGTCTGATGGATTAGGACAAACAAGCACTTCTTCTCAAACTTTCACATTAGTAGAGCCTATTGTTTCTTTTACTCCTGAAATCTTAAATTCAGGTTTTGATATTGAAGGAGCAGATTCTTACCGTGATAATTGGAGGAATGGTGATTTAGGTGGTGTAATTCAAATCACATCAAGCCCAATTCACGATGGTGTGAAAGCAGCTAAACTACCTTCTGATGGTGATAGAATTGGTTACCAGTTAATCACTGTTCAAGAAAATACAGATTATACAATTGATTTTTATTATACGATGAAAACATCTCCTGTAGGAACAGTAGAAGTGAGTGTTTTAGCAGGTCATATAGTAGATCCGGCAGCTATTGCTGGTGCGACGATTTCTAATGTTTCTTTGAATGATCAATCATCTTCAAGTGATTATGTAGCTGCTTCTATTTCTTTCAATTCTGGTAGCAATACTGAAGTAGCATTATACTTTACTAATACAGGTAATGTTGAATCTCGTTTAGATTCTTTTAGCATTACGGTAGATTAATATTTTAGTTTGAAAAATAGTTTGAAAAATTTAGTAGTTAGAAGGTATTGCTAAGATGCCTTCTAACTAACTTTTTAATTTATGAGATTTTTCTTTTTTTTAATCATAAACATAACGTTTTTGGTAAGTTGTAATGACGACTTACCCGAAAGACCAACAGGAGATTATATTCCGCCTCCAACTTCTGGTGGAAATGGAAATACAAATACAAATCTGATTGAAGGTGTTGATTATTTTCTTCCAAATATTGATTTGAGTGAATGGAAAGTCACTTTACCGATTGCTGATACAGATGGTTCACCGATAGAAGTGCATCCACCAGAGATTTTGAATTATGGTACAAATACGACTTTACAATCTTTTATGTATAACGATAGTACGGATGGTTCATTAGTATTTTATACTTATCCAGGAGGAGCGACAACAGCTAATTCATCTTATCCTCGAACAGAACTTCGAGAGTTGATGAATGGTGGAGATGGCAAAACAAACTGGACATTTCCACAAGGTGGACGAATGAAGGAACATTAGCATTAGAAGAGATTTCAACAGGTGACCGTACGATTATTATGCAAATACATGGAAGATTGACTGATGCACAGAAAAATCTAATTGGAGCAAGTGATAATAATGCTCCTCCAATGTTGAAAATATATTGGGTAAATGGATATGTACGAGTAAAAACTAAGAAATTAAATGATTTGAATGCAACATATGAAGAAAGTTTAGAGACAAATGCTTGGGGCGATGATGATGGTTATACATTTCCAGAACAGGTGGGAAATAATCCATTCACTTTAGAAATTATTGTTTCAGATGGTAGAATGGAAGTGATTCTAAATGATATTACAAGTAAAGTTTACGATAATATACATATTCAAAAATGGAGCATTTTTGAAAACTATTTTAAAGCAGGAAATTATCTGACTTCTACCAATAGTAACGCTTTCGCAAAAGTAAAATATTACGATTTAGAAGTAACACATTAAATGATATACAAACTTTACGAAGGTTTGAAGCCCTTTGTAAAGTTATACAAATCAAATACATGAAAAAAATAGTACAAATATCACTAATCGCAATATTCGCTTTCAGTCTTTTTGGTTGTACCAAACAAGCAACTGATGGTAAGAAAAAATACAAATTGCCAAATATAGATTTGAGCCATTGGAAAGTGACAATTCCAGAAGCTGATGAAAAAGGAAAATTGATAGAAGTTAGTCCACCAGAGATTTTTGACTTCGCAAATGATGAACGATTGAAGAAATTTATGTACATCGACTCAACTGATGGTTCGATTGTATTCCATGCTTATCCTGCTAAAACAACTCGTAATACAAAATATTCTCGTTCAGAGTTACGAGAGCAAATGGAACCAGGAAATAATAACAAGAACTGGACATTCAAAGATGGTGGTTATATGAGAGGTGTATTGTCTGTTCCTGAAGTAACTAAAGATGAGAATGGCAAAGATCATCGTGTAATTATCATGCAAATTCACGGTCGGTTAACGAACGAACAAAGAGATTTAATCGGTGAAGATGACAATAATGCACCACCGATTTTAAAAATATATTGGGATAGAGGTAAAGTGAGAATCAAAAGCAAATTCCTTAAAGATAAGAATGCAACTGATGAGGAAATTTTACACGAAGATGCGTGGGGAAATGACGAAGGTTATAATTTTCCACAAGAAGTTGGACACAAAAAATTTGAGTTAGAAGTTTTTGTAGAAGAAGGAAAAATGGAGATTGTGTTAAACGGTTTTCATCGTGCAAAATATGATGATTATAGTATCGAACGCTGGGGCGTTTTTGAAAACTACTTCAAAGCCGGAAATTATTTTCAAAGTAGAGATGAAGGTGCTTACGCAAAAGTAAAATATTACGAATTAGAAGTTTCGCACTAATCACAAACCTGACAGATTTCAAAAATCTGTCAGGTTTATTAACCAAAGCAGATGAATCAAAAAACTTCCATATTATCAAAAATATTACAATTCCTAATAGGAATTGGTCCAGGTATCTTTGCCATCGGTTACACGATTGGCACTGGTAGCGTAACTGCTATGATAAAAGCAGGAAGCGAACATGGAATGCAACTACTTTGGGTTTTATTATTAAGTTGTTTGTTTTCGTGGGTATTAATGGAAGCTTATGGAAGATATGCTTTAGTGACAGGCGAAACCGCTTTACATGCTTTTCGAAAGCGTTTAAAATATGGAAATGTAATTGCTATTTTAATCATCGTAGGTATTTCAATTGGACAATGGAATTCATTGATTGGTATTTTAGGAATATCTGCTAACGCCATTTTTGAAAGCCTTGCTTTGTTTTTTCCTGTTATGAAAGGGCAGGAATACCTTTGGGTTTTAGGAATTGGAATTGTTGTTATCAGTTTGATGTATGGGATACTTTGGAAAGGTAACTATGGTATTTTTGAAAAGATATTAATTGTATTCGTTTCTTTAATGGGATTATCTTTTATCCTTTCATTATTTGTCGTCTTACCTGATCCTGTTGCAATTGCCAAAGGATTTATCCCATCTATTCCACAAGTTGAAGGTGGCAAAATGTTGGTCGCCGCATTTGTAGGAACAACTATGGCAGCGGCTACATTTATTTCCAGACCATTATTTATACAGGGAAAAGGCTGGAAAAAAGAAAACCTTAAAGACCAACGAAAAGATGCTCTTTGGGCTGCAATACTCATTTTTATAATAAGTTCGGCAATTATGGCGGTTGCTATGGCTGCATTTTATGAAGATGGAAAAGTTGTGACTAAAGTATTAGATATGGTGACTGCATTAGAACCTGTCGCCGGAAGATTTGCTATTGCAATTTTCTTCTTAGGAACATTAGCCGCAGGATTATCCTCTGTTTTTCCAATTTTGATGATAACACCATTGATGATTGCAGATTATCAAAAAGGAGAGTTAGATACTTCCTCCAAGCAATTCAAAATTATAACTGGTATTGCTTGTATTGTTGGCTTAGCTGTTCCTGCATTTGGAGCAAATCCAATCAATGCACAAATTTTAACACAGGTTTTTAACGTTTTTGTATTACCATTAGTTATTATTGGAATAATCATTTTGACAAATAGGCAATCATTAATGAAAGAACATAAAGCAGGTCTTTGGCTTAATATCGGGATGGTTTTAGCGTTCATTTTTGCTTGTGTTATTTCCTATATTGGTGTCGTTGAAATACTTAAACAAATAGGATAATCAAAACTTTGACTTATAAATATTGAAGAAGAAACCAATACGGTTTGAACATACAATAATTGAAAAAAACTAACAACATATCAAAAACAATATTCTTCATCATTATTCTAATAATAATGACACAAACTACTTTTGCCCAAAATCATCCGACACTAATTTTGACAAAAGAAGGTGTGGAAATGATTAAAAACGCTAAAGTCGAAGCTCCGTTATTTAATCAAATTTTGGAAACGACAAAAGCGGAAGTTGATGCAGAAATTGAGTTAGGAATATTTGTACCTGTGCCAAAAGATATGGCTGGCGGCTATACACATGAACGCCACAAGTTGAACTTTTTCATTATGCAAAAAGCTGGAAATTTATTTCAAATTACTGGTGATGAAAAGTACGCAATTTACATTCGTGATATGTTGATAGAATATTGTAAAATGTATCCAACATTAGGCAAACATCCGACAGATCGTTCTTACTCAACAGGTAAGATTTTTTGGCAATGTTTGAATGATGCAAATTGGTTGATTTACACAAGTCAAGCTTATGATTGTATCTATGATTGGCTAAAGCCAAAACAACGTAAGAAATTAAATAAAGAATTATTTCGTCCCTTTGCAGATTTTATTTCAACAGAAAACCCAAGGTTTTTTAATCGCATTCATAACCATAGTACCTGGGGAAATGCAGCGGTTGGGATGATAGGAATCGTAATGGATGATGAAGAATTGATAAACCGTGCATTATTCGGTTTAGAACACGAAGATATTACAGGAGATATATATGATAATGATGGTGGTTTAATTAAATTACCAAATCAAAAAGAAGCAGGTTTTTTTGCACAATTAGATAATGCATTTTCGCCTGATGGATATTATACCGAAGGACCATATTATCAACGATATGCGATTTCACCGTTTATTCTTTTTGCCAAAGCATTAGAAAACAACAAACCGGAATTAAAGATATTCGAATACCGAAAAAGTTTATTGAAAAAAGGCGTTTACGCCTTGTTGTATCAAACAAATACGCAGGGCGAATTTTTTCCAATCAATGACGCTCAAAAAGGAATGTCATTTCGTTCTCGGGAGTTGATTGCAGCAGTTGATATTGTATATGATAATTGTGGAAATGAACCACAGTTATTGAGTGTTGCACAACAACAAGGCGAAGTCACTTTAGATGCTTCTGGTTTTGCAGTTGCTCGTGATATTGCATTAGGAAAAGCGAAATCATTTGGTGTTAATTCGGTTGAATTGACCGATGGAAAAAACGGTGATGAAGGTGCTTTAGGAATTTTGAGAAGTGCGAATGATGCAGACGAATTAACATTGGTTTATAAATATACATCACAAGGCTTAGGTCATGGACATTATGATAAGTTAGGTTACTTATTGTATAATAAATCTGGTGAAGTTATACAAGATTATGGAGCAGCTCGTTGGGTGAATATTGACCAAAAAGGTGGTGGAAGATATTTGAAAGAAAATAAAACTTGGGCAAAACAAACAATTGCTCATAATACATTGGTTGTCAATGAAAAATCACACTTTGATAATAAGTTTAAAGTGGCGAACGAACATCATTCGGAAGGATACATTTTTAATATAAATAATAAAGATTTTCTTTTTGTTAGTGCAAAAGAAATTAATGCGTACTCGGGTGTCGAAATGCATCGGAGTATGGCATTATTTGAAGATGAAGCCTTTGAAAAACCAATTGTAATTGATGTCTTTCGAGTATCCTCAAATAATGAAAATCAATACGATTTGCCACTTTGGTTTCAAGGACATTTATTGAATACGAATTTTGACTTTCAAACAGAAAATAATCTAAGCCCAATGGGCGAAAAATACGGCTATCAACATCTTTGGAAAGAAGCAGAAGGAAATAGTAACGATGGAAATGCTCAAATTTCATGGTTCAATAACGGACAATTTTATACAATGACTTCGGTAGTTGATACGACTGATGCATTAATTTTTGGACGTTCGGGAGCAAATGATCCTAAGTTTAATTTGCGTCGTGATCCATGTTTTATTATTAGAAAAAAAGAGCAAAAAGATGCCGTTTTTGTCTCAATTATAGAACCTCATGGCAATTATTCAACAGTAACGGAAACACCAAATCATCCTTATGGAGAAATGGCTTCTGCCAATGTTTTATACAACGATGAAAATTATACGGCTGTAAGTTGGGCAACAAAAAAAGGAAAATCTTGGATATTGATTATTTCTAATAATGATAATGACGAAAATACCATTCACAGACTTTCAATTGATAATAAAGATTATGATTGGAAAGGTGGATTTTATTTAATTGAAAATGGACAATGGACAATTGACAATTGAAAATTGAAAATGGACAATTGAAAATTATTAATAGATAACATACAAAACGAAAAAATTATAAAAAACTGATGATGTGAAAGGTAACTAATAAGTTACCAATCACCAATCACTAATCACTAATTACTAATAACATGCAATCAAAAGAATATTTATTCGGAAATGAAGTAGAATGGGAACAAATTAACCCGTTATTGAAGCGTCAAATCATGGGTTTTGACGACAAGATTATGTTAGTCAAAGTGGACTTTAAAGCTGGTGGAGTTGGACAATTACATAAGCATTATCATTCACAAGTAACTTACGTAGAAAGTGGAGAATTTGAAATGACAATTGGTGACGATATTCGTATTATTAGAGGTGGAGATTCATATTACATTCCACCACACGTAATGCACGGATGTACTTGTTTGAAAGATGGTGTGTTGATTGATGTATTCAGTCCACATCGTGAAGATTTTCTTGCAGGGGAAAGTTACGAAAGTGCAAAGAAGTCGTAACCATAACCGAAATCAAACCTGACAGATTTAAAAAATCTGTCAGGTTTATTCACAACTAACCACTAATTATTAGATTATGAAAATTAAAAATTTACGATGGTATGTAATTGGCTTAATTGCATTGGCAACAGTCATCAATTACATTGATCGACAAGCGTTACCTGTTCTTTGGCCAGATATTGCAGAGGATTTATATCCAGATAAAACGGCTGATGAACGAAAAGAAATTTATGCAATAATATCTACTATTTTCATATTTTCTTATGCTTTTGGTCAAGCTATTTTTGGTAAAATTTTCGATAAAGTCGGAACACGTATAGGATTTACACTATCAATTGGTTTTTGGTCAGTTGCGACAGCATTACATGCTTTTGCGAGAGGTGTGGTGAGTTTGAGTATTTTCCGTTCGTTATTAGGTATTGCGGAAGCAGGAAACTGGCCGGGAGCAGCTAAAGGAAATGCAGAGTGGTTTCCAACTAAAGAACGAGCATTTGCACAAGGTATTTTTAATTCAGGTGCAGCTGTTGGAGGAATCATAGCCTTTCCGGTAATTGGTTTATTGTCTGTCTATATGGGATGGCAATATATTTTTATACTCGTAGGTTTATTAGGATTATTATGGCTTATTCCATGGTGGATTTTAGTAAAATCTCCTCCAGGCGAACATCCGTGGATAACGGAAGAAGAGCGGGAATATATCTTGACAGGACAGCTAATTGAAAGTGAGAATGTAAGTTCAGAATTAAAAGAAGGATTAAAGGATGAAAAAAGCCAAAGAACAAATGATGAATATAATCCGGATACAAAAACGCTATTGTCGCATAAAGAAAGTTGGGGCGTAATTATTGCTTCTGCTGCGATTGATCCGATTTGGTGGTTGTTTATCTTTTGGATCCCGATTTACCTAAATGAGGTTTATGGAATGGACGTAAAATCAATTGGATTTTATGCTTGGGTACCTTATGTAGGAGCAATGTTAGGTGCTTGGTTTGGTGGCTTATTAGCTCAAAATCGTATCAAAGTCGGTTGGAATGTCGATAAAACACGAAAATTTGTTATTACTTTGGGTTGTGTCATTATGTTACCTGCATTATTAGCATTAGCAAGTCCTGGTTCTCCTGTAACAGCTGTATTAATTATGGCAGTTGTCTTATTTGGTTTCCAAACTGCTATCGGAAATGTGCAGACTTTACCAAGTGATTTATTTGGTGGAAAATCAGTTGGTACATTGGCAGGATTCGCAGGAATGGCGGCTAAATTAGGAGCATTTGGATTGACAGCATTAGTACCTTGGTTGACATCAGGTGGAAACTATACACCAGCATTTATTATTGGTGCTGCATTAGCATTTATTGCAATGGGAAGTGTTTGGTTATTGTGTCCTAAGATTGAGCCATTGAAACCGAAAGAAAGATAAAATATGAAATCTTATCAGATTCACAATAAAATATTGAAAGAAATCATAATTTGGTTTGATAAATAAATACCATTTTCGGGCTTGACATAATATGTCAAGCCTCGAAATATTGAAGTATAATTTTACATAAGTTATTTTAAAAATTTGTAAAAAAGCAATTTATATTCTGAATAAAGTTTATTATTATAATAAGTACGAATTTAGATATAAACGGTAGTTTAGTGTTTTTATAAACTATTTATTATATGTTCAATCTTACTCTTGAAAAGGATTAGAGTGAGGTGAATTATACCAATTAAACTAACAAAAAAAACGGAAGATTTAAAATGAAAAAAGTAGTTACATTTGGTGAAATCATGTTACGATTAACACCGCCAGGACACAAACGATTTTCACAAGCCAGTCAATTTGATGTGATTTATGGTGGAGGTGAAAGCAACGTCGCTGTTTCTTTAGCGAATTATGGTGTTCCTGTAGAATTTGTCACTCGATTACCAAAAAATGATATTGGAGAATGTGCGTTGATGGAAATGCGTAAACGCAATGTTCAAACAAATCATGTTAATCGTGGTGGTGATCGTTTGGGTATTTATTTCTTAGAAATCGGTGCAGTAAGTCGTGGAAGTAAGGTCGTTTATGATCGAGCTTATTCAAGTATGTCCACGATTGAAGCAGGGATGATTGACTGGGAAGAAGTATTCAAAGACGCAGATTGGTTTCACTGGACAGGTATTACTCCAGCTTTGTCGCAAGGTGCTGCTGATGCTTGTTTAGAAGCAATTCAAGTTGCTAATAGAATGGGCGTTACGGTTTCTACAGATTTGAATTATCGTAAGAAATTGTGGAAATACGGCAAAGAACCAGGTGAAGTTATGCCTGCTTTAGTTGCTGGTTGTGATATTATCTTAGGAAATGAAGAAGATGCAGAAAAGCATTTTGGTTTACATCCTGAAGGACTTGATGTAACAGCAGGTCATGAAGTTGATGGTCAATCGTATTTATCTGTTTTGAAACAATTAATGGAAATGTTTCCTCGTGCTAAGAAGGTGATTACAACGCTTCGTGGTTCAATTAGTGCTTCTCATAATACTTGGTCAGGTGTTTTGTACGATGGTGAAAAATTATACGAAGCTCCAACTTATCAAATCACCGATATTGTAGATAGAGTTGGTGGTGGAGATAGTTTTATGGGTGGATTGATTTATGGATTATTAACGTATCCTGATAATGATCAAAATGCCTTAGAGTTTGCTGTTGCTGCATCTTGTTTGAAACATACAATTTATGGTGATGCGAATTTGGTAACAGTTGATGAAGTTGAAAAACTAATGAGTGGTGATGCAAGTGGTCGTGTTGCACGATAAATTTATAGAAAAAATAAGTACATAAATGATGTCGCTTCAATCATTTTTGGAGCGACATTTTTTAATTATTCAAGACCAAATTACTATCAAATCATTTGTTATCACTTCAAGATTTTTACGAAGGTTTCAAACTTTCATAAGGTTTAATTATACACGATGTTAAATTGAAGATAATGAATTTATTTATACATAAAGTTTATTTACTAATTTCAGTTTTTGTGCTTCTATCTTTTACGGGCAAATCTCAAACTTATGTAAATGATAGCGATGATTTACAAACTTATGTAAATGCTGCTTCGCCAGGAGATACATTTATTGTAACAAATGGAACATACAACGATTTTGAATCAACATTTACGACAGCGAATGGTGTTGCAGGAAATCCAATTGTGATAAAAGCAGAAACTGTTGGTGGCGTAACGCTTACTGGCGAATCTCATTTCGCTTTTAAGAAGTCTTCACATATTGTTTTTGAAGGCTTTGTTTTTGATAGTCAAGATGATAACACTTTAGTAAAATTAGAAGGCTGTAATCATATCCGAATCACTCGAAATGTATTTGAACTTACCACAACAGAATCAATAAAATGGGTTTATATCGGTGGCGTTTGGGACGATCATACGTTTCAATACACAAGTCATCACAACCGAATTGATCACAATACTTTTCAGAATAAAGATACACCGGGACATTATATAACGGTTGATGGTACAAATGATGGAAACGACGATTATCGACAATCACAATATGATAGAATTGACCATAATTATTTTAAGAATAATTCACCTCGTGCGATAAACGAGCAAGAATCAATTCGTATCGGTTGGAGCGATATGTCGCAGTCAAGTGGTTACACATTAGTTGAATATAATTTGTTTGAAGATTGTGATGGTGATCCAGAAATTGTTTCTGTAAAGTCATGTGATAATACGATTCGTCACAATACTTTTAAAGGTTGTTATGGAACATTGTCGCTAAGACATGGAAATCGAAATCATGTAGAAGGAAATTACTTTTTTGGTAATAATAAACCGAATGGAACTTATACCAACTCAAGTGGCGGAACTTCAATCACTTACACTGGTGGAATCAGAATTTACGGAACGGATCATGTGATTATTAATAATTACCTCGAAGGTTTAGAAGGAACACGTTGGGACGCACCGATTACGCTGACACAAGGCGATGCAATTGACGGAAGTAGTACAAATTGGAGTAAACATTTCAGAGCTGAACGAGTAACAATTGCATATAATACATTGGTTAACAATACTTACGGAATTGAAATTGGTTTTGATAATAATGGAAATTACAACAAGAGTTTAGAAGATATTACGATTGCAAATAACGTTGTAATAGGTTCAGAAAATGATTTGGTAAACTATGTTGATGGCAATACAAATGCTGGAAAAATTACTTGGTTAAACAATATTTTCTATCCAACAGGAAATGCAACTTTGACCAATGATGGTTCGACATTCGATACTGCCGAAGTTCAAGTTATGGATCCATTATTAAACTTTGATGGAACAGTTTGGAAATCAACAGCAAACTCACCAAAGAATGTTCACAATATTAATGCACTAACAAATATACAAGATATTGAAGGGCAAAACCGCCCGAATTATAGTACCGTTGGAGCGGATCATTTTAGTATGGATTCTGTGCTTTTTGCACCGATTACCACAGCCGATGTTGGTCCAAATTCTTACACATTAACTTCAACGAAATTACACCTTTCAAATAACTACTCTATAAAAATTTATCCTGTTCCTGCTTCGAGTTTTTTGAAAATTGAGGATTTAACAAATGATATTAATTTGATTCAAATTTTTAATATTTCAGGACAAAAAGTATTGGAACAATCTTTATTAAATAGGAATAATTCATCAATAGAATTAAACATAAATTATTTACAAAATGGGTTGTACTTTATTCACCTTTCTGGCGAAAAAGGACAATTCACACAAAAGATATTGATTAATAAATAATTGAAAGTTAATATAATTTTCAATTATCCATTTTCAATTTTCAATTAAACCATGGCAAGATTTACAAAATTACAAGTATTACAAACGGCTGCCGAACAAGGCATGGTTCCGTTATTTTATAACGCAGATGTTGAATTAGGAAAAAAAGTGCTAACTGCTTGTTATAAAGGTGGTTGTCGCATTTTAGAATTTACGAATCGTGGCGATTACGCACACGAGGTTTTTCGTGAATTAAACAAATTTTGTGCAGCAGAATTACCTGAAATGATTTTGGGAGTTGGTTCGATTCCTGATACGGGAACAGCTGCTTTGTTTATACAATTAGGTGCAAATTTCATCGTAACGCCTTCGCTTAGAGAAGATGTCGTGAAAGTTTGTAACCGTCGAAAAGTACCTTGTATGCCAGGTTGTGGCACATTGACTGAAATCGGAAAAGCAGAAGAGTTAGGTTGTGATATTGTGAAAGTTTTCCCTGGTTCTGTTTATGGTGCTGGTTTCGTAAAATCTGTAAAAGCACCTCAACCTTGGACTTCAATTATGCCAACAGGTGGCGTTGCTCCAACGGTTGAAAACTTGACAAAATGGTTTGATGCAGGCGTGACTTGTGTTGGCATGGGTTCAAAGTTAATCTCTAAAGATATTTTGAAAAACGGAGATTTTGAAACATTGGAAAAACGTGTGAAAGATGCGTTAGCATTAATAGCTAAATTGAGAATATAAGTAACCGTTCACAAATAAGTACAACTAATTTTGATTTCTTTTTTAATTCTACTTCTCCGATAAACATCGGAGTAAACTGTAAAAATACTCAAGGTAACTATGGCTATCTTTCCGTTTTTTGCCTCGTATAATCAAAAAATAATTTCAAAATTAGTCATACTTATTTATGACCGATTACTTAGAAAATCTTTTGTATAAACTAATTGAAATATTTAACCTGTTTTTAGGTAAGAATGGGTTAAACAACTATACTAAATTTAAAATAAACTAAATTATGAAAAAGTTATTACGACAATTAATTTTAGCTTTTCTCTTCACAGGGACGTGTTTTCAATTAACTGCAGCCACAGTAACATGGGATGGCGGAGCAGGAACGACAAATTGGATGGATGCCATGAACTGGGATACAGACGCTATTCCTACGGCAGCCGATGACGTTGATTTAGCTGGTAATACAGTTGTTTTGTCAATGAATACAACAGTACAAAGAATTTACGCAGGTGGTAGTTCTGATTTAACTATTGATGCAGGTGTTACACTAACAATTACTGGTTTTGCTGGTGGTGATGATGGTTTGGAAGTTCAAAATTTGGGGACTGTTCTGAATAATGGTACGATAGCCATTTCAAATATAGACATTAGTAGTACGGATGCAGATGGACTATACAACAAAGGGACTTTTACCAATAATGGTAGTATTACAATTGATAATGTAGGTCAACATGGTCTTTATTTGCAGCAAGGTACTTTTACGAATAGTGCAACTGGAACGATAACGATAACGAATGTTGGTCAAGACGATAGTAATGCTGACTATGTTTATATGGATGATAACAGCGGAACGATAGCTAATTTTCACAATTATGGTGATCTCGATATTACAATGACAGGAACTGATGATGGAATTTATATTAAAGATGGTTCTGTTCTTACTAATCATGTAGGAGGTACAATTGATATTAGTTCGACTGGAGGAGGAGATATGTCTTTACATATTGTTGGTAACAGTAGTATTCCTACCCCTTCTACATTAGATAATGCTGGTACATTCACTATTAATGGAAATGGAACAACAGATTATGGTATTCAAATTGATGGCGCAAATACATCTACTACTGCTACAACAACGGCTATTTTGATTAATTCTGGTACTTTGACTGTAAATGATGCAGGTGATAATTCAAGTGATGATGGTATAAGAATACGAAGAAGTGGTGCAATGACTAATAATGCAGGTGGAGTTGTGAATATTATTAATGCAAAGGATGAAGGAATACAGATAGAAGATGCTAATTATTCAACAGCTGTATTCAATAATAGTGGAATTGTCAATATTGTAACTCCTGCCGATCATGGAATGGAACTTTTTGGAACATTTAATAATCTAACAGGAGGTACTTACCAAGTTACAGGTGCTATTGATGATGGAATTAGAATGAGAGATACGGGTATTTTCAATAATGATGGTGCTGTCAATATTAGCGGTTCAGGTTCAGACGATATTGAAACAGATCAATTAGTTTTTGCCAATACAGCTAATGCTACTTTTGCTATAGGAGACAGTGTAGGAGAACTTGAAATTAGAGATGATTTTGATTTTGGAACTTCTACTGTAACTTTTGATATCAATGGAACAACACACACAACTGATTTTGATAGAATTCAATTGGTTAGTGCTTCTCCGTTAACTGTTACGAATGCAACAGCACATTTAGATTGGGGAACATACATCCCTGCTGTTAATGATGAGTTTCAAATTATTGATGCTCCAGATGGTAGTATGTTAAGTGGTTCTTTTGGTACAGTAACTACGTCAAATTCAGATATACAAATTTCTCAAATTACTACAGACTCTACATTAGTCATTAAAGTTACAGCACTTTTAATTTGTGATGATGTAACAGGTTTAGCGGCTTCAAATATTACAAGTAATGGAGCAGATTTCAGCTGGTTATCTTCTATCAATGCTACTAATTACAACTGGATTGTAGTAGCAGCAGGAGCCGGACCAACTGGAACACCTGTAGCTTCGGGAATGACAACAGATACTTTTGCTACAACAACAGCTTTATCTTCTGTAGTATCTTACGATTTATATGTACAAGCAGATTGTGGCGGAATTGGATTAGCAAACTTTGCTGGACCTTTTAACTTCATTACAACTTGCCCAGGTGGTTTAACTGCAACCGTAACATCTACAATTACAGATGTTTCTTGTAATGGTGCTACAGATGGTGCAATTGATGTAGCAGTTTCTGGTGGAACTTCACCATTTACGTTTGCTTGGGATAACGGAGCAACAACAGAAGATATTACAGGATTAACAGCAGGAACATACATTGTGACAATTACAGATGGAAATGGTTGTCCAGGTTCAGAAACGTATACAATTACAGAACCTGATGCTCTAATGATTATGATAACAAGTGTACCTGATACATCTGGTGCAGGTGTAGGTTCTGCAACAGCAACTGTAAGTGGAGGAACAACTCCTTATACTTACGAATGGGATGGAACAGCAGGTACAGATATGCTAACAGGTTTAACACAAGGAACGTATTTGTTAAGTGTTACAGATGCAAATGGTTGTACTGATACAATGAGTGTTTCGATTGATGATCCGACAAGTACAAAAACTATTGATTATTTGACGAATCTTTCAATTCATCCAAATCCTACAAATGGTAATACATTTATCAACTTAGAATTATCACAAAGTGTTGATGTTGCTATTTCTGTTTATACAATTACAGGCGTTTTAATTGAAGATTTTGGAAAAGAAAACACGAATCAAGTAGCACATCAAATTGATATGTCAACCTATGCAAACGGTATGTATTTAGTTCGATTTGTTATTGATAATCAAGTTATTACTAAAAAAATTATTCTATCAAAATAGAATAAACATAATAATGTATTTGAACGCTTTAAGTACATATTTTTGTAACGTACTTATTTAGGAGAGAATTGATTGAAAAATCTTATTCTCTCCTATTTTTTTGCCTTTTATAAATTTGGTTCTTTGAAAAAACCCCCGAATACTTGGGGGATTTTTCAAAGAATCATAAATTTTAATAAAAAAATAGCCAAGACGCTGTTTATATCAACGACTTGACTATTTTATACAATACGAATAATAGAGTAGGAGAGAAGTTCACATTCTTATAGTTGAATCCTCACACTTCAAAATTTATTTTTCTTCAATAATTTTCACTTCTTCAATTTCTTGAGCTTCTTTCTGTGCTTTGCCTAAGTAATCTGGTAAATCCATTCCAGCCATATTGAACAAGTCACTCAACGGTGGAACTGATTTATATAAACCAGAAACGAACTTAGAAGTTGAATTGCCTTCGCCTTCATTTTGTCCGCCACCTTCCCAAACAGTGACTTTATCAATTTTAATATTTTTAATGGCTTCGACTTGTGTTTTGACCAATTCAGGTAATTTGTCTGCAATCATTAATAAGACTGCATCACGAGAATTTTCACCAGCAGCTTTTACAATTTTATCAAAACCTTCTGCTTGCTTACTCAATACCTCGAATAAACCTTCTGCTTCTGCTCTTTTTTGAGCCAAAGTCGCATCAGCTTCACCTCTTGCCAAACGGCGAATGCGTTCTGCTTCTGCTTCTGCTTCGATAACTTTTTTCTGTTGTTCGATTTTTGCAATAACGATTTCATTGGCTTCACGAGTGGCCATTTCACGTTTTGCACGAGCTTCTTCCGCCAATGTTTCCGCACTGTAAGCTTCTTCTAAAGCTTTCGCAGATTGGATTTTTTCAGATGAAATTGCAATTTTTAATGCTTCTGCCTCTTTTGAACGTCTTGCCGCTTCAGAGTTTGCAATCGTTACTTTTGCTAAGTTTTCCCCTTCTGTCGCCCTTGCAACGGCTTCCGAAACTTTAATTTTTTGTTCTGCTTCCGCATTTGCAGCACCGATTGCACCATCACGATCTTTTTCTGCAACACTTTGTTTGGCATCGTTAATCGCTTTAGCAGCCGCTTCTTTACCTAATGCAGCGATATATCCAGATTCGTCATGAATATCAGTAACGTTTACATTTATTAATTTTAAACCAATTTTAGTTAATTCTATATCAACATGATCGTAAACCGTTTCTTGGAATTTATCTCTATCAGCGTTGATTTCTTCAATATCCATCATCGCAATCACCAAACGCATTTGACCAATAATAATATCTTGAGCCAAATCTCTAACATTCGATAAAGGCAAACCTAACAAACGATTTGCTGCATTCATCACAACACCTTCTGATGTTGAAATACCAACTGTAAAACGAGAAGGAACATTAATACGAATATTCTGCTTACTTAACGCACTTCTCAAATCAACATCAATCGAAATTGGTGTTAAATCTAAAAATTGATAATCTTGAATAACTGGCCAAACAAACGCCGCTCCACCATGAATACATCGTGCAGACTGATTTTTGCCTGTTTTACCATAAATAACCAAAACTCTATCTGAAGGACAACGCTTATAGCGTGAAACTGCCCAAAGTAACATCAAGACAAAAAGTCCGACTAAGCCTAATGCAAGTATAACTATTGGTTCTGCAAACATATTTTTTAGTTTTAATAGTTAGGTAGTTTAAGTAGTTTAAGTAGTTCTTTTGTAGTCATAAAACTACTTAAACTACACAACTACTTAAACCACTTAAACTAAATTAAATTCCTGTATTTAAATATTTATCAATCGGTTCGACAACCATGATTTTGTCATCAATAATATCGACAACACGAATAGAAGTACCAGTCGGAATCGTTGCTGACTCTGCCGTAACAGCTTCTATCTCTTTGATTGAACCTTGTAATTTGATTTGAACTTTTCCTGCACCTTGTTTATTTGCAGGAATACGCATATAGACTGTTCCGACTTCGTCTAAAGCCTCATACGGATTGAAAACACTTCCATCATCTTGCAATTTTGCGAAAGCATACATGATATATCCGACAACTAACATTGCTGAAAAGCCAGCAATTGTTCCGAAACCTACCGCCCAAAGTCCACTTCCTCCGTTGCTTAAAACAGAAACGCCTGCCCAACCAAAAAAAGTAAAAAAAGCAATAAAACTACGAACAGATAAAACGGTGAAACTTGCATCTGGCGTAAATCCAGTATCTGCGTCCATATCCATGTCTACATCTATATCAATATCAGAATCGAAATCTAAGCCAATAAGACTTAATACAAACTGAATGAAAAACAAGACACTAAAAACGATGGAAATCCCCCAGAAGATTTTTTCAATTCCTGCTAAAGCTGCCCACCATTCTCCAAGAACCAATAACATCATATTATTCTATTGATTACGTGTTATTAAATATAAGTTGATTGTTATATTAAAAATATCAACTCTTTTGGCATTTATACGCCCTAAAATAAGTTATACCGTTAATAATCAATTAAAAGTTTCGACAAAAGGCGAGGTTCGTTCGTTTAAAATGGATTTTTATAAAAAAAACAAAGAAACGTTATCTATGCACGAAAAGCGGCTGTTTTGGTATAAACAGCCGCTTTGAAAAATCATAGTAACACATTACATAACTTTTAGTTATGCTGAATAAATAATAGTAGTGAATTAGGTAATGCGAATTGCTTTCAAAATTAAACAGTAAATTTCCTGATGTTTTTTGAGGAAACGAGGAAATGACTATAAAATTAAACTATTCGACTTCCAAAAAATCATCTACAGAAGTGACAACATGAGCAATCTTATCATAATTCACTGTGTAATGAATATATTTACCATCACGATGTGTATTCACTAATCCGACATCTCTTAGGATACGTAAGTGTTGTGAAGTGATAGATTGTTCTAACTTTAAAGTATTATAAATTTTATTGACATTAATGTTGGCATTATTATCAATAAATTCTAAAATTCTCATTCTCAACGGATGTGCAATTGCACGAAGTACCTCCGATGAAACATTCAGGTTGTCATTGTCAATGTAAACCTTTGCCTTTCTCATAAGTAATTAAATTTTAGTTATTTTTAGCTACTTACTCAAAGAACAACAAACTTGCCAAAATCGACGACATATTAAATCTTGATTTTATTTAATCCTCAATATCTTCTATTTTTATGTTAGTATTTACACTAATATTATTTTTTTATATCTTTTGCTAAGTGTTTAAGGTATTTTCAGACGATTTGACTCTTCTTATCCATATTTTTCCTTTAGTCGAGTGATAGATTTCAAAATGAGTTTTTTTAGAATTTCCTCGTCAATATCGGTTAACTTTTTCACATACAAACAAGATTTCCCAGTTTTGTACTTCCCCAAACTTTGCATCAATTCATCATTAAAACCTGTCATACAATAAATAGTTAAACTTGTTTTACGAGGAGAAAAACCCGTTAACATAAAATCTCCTTCTCGACCACTTTCGTATTTGTAGTGATAACTACCAAAACCTATAATGCTATTTCCCCACATTACAGGGGTTTCGTCAGTTACTTCTTTCATTATTTCTAATATTTTGAAACTGTCGTTTCGACGTTGCTCATTCGCGACATTGTTTAAAAATTCGATTACATCGTCATCGTTTGCCGTTGTTTTATTTTTACTCATTTTTTAATAATTAATAATTATTCATATTTCGCTGATATTAAATTTAAAAACGAAAATATTACGTTTTGCCTTGCAAAACAATCATCTCACGCAGATTTTGCAGATTCACGCAGATTTTTCATTAACAAAATCATTTTTTTTATCAAAAAAAATCTGCGTGAATCTGCGTGAATCTGCGTGAATCTG
>JBGCFH010000034.1:0-13452 GCA_045106825.1 Saprospiraceae bacterium
AAAATTGTCAAACAACCAAAAAAATAATTTTGTTAATGAAAAATCTGCGTGAATCTGCGAAATCTGCGTGAGATGATTGTTTTGCAAGGCAAAACGTAATATTTTCATTTTTAAGTTTAATATCAGCGAAACATGAATATATAAGGTATTTTTGAATCAAAGATTTTCCACTGGTGTAGAAAGAGCCTTTGCTCCTTGGTTTTCTTTGAAACTTGAAGGTAACATCCAAGAATATACTGGTGAGAATTATACAACCGGTAGTATTGGTTTTAAAATGTATAGCCGTTGGTCTGCTTTCGGAAAGAAAAAATTTAGTCCTTACTTTGAGTATTCTATGGGTATGTTAGGTGCTATTCAAGCTTTTCCTGAAGGCGGTAGCAGATTTAATTTTGATTAAACTTTAGCTTTAGGTTTGCAATACAAGTTAGAAAACGGCAATAAAATTCGTTTAGATTACAATACTATGCACCTTTCTAATAACAACCTATTCGATTCCAATCCTGGCTTTGATGCTAATGGGATTAGCTTGAGTTATTCTTGGTTTTGGAAATAAGAGTTATTAGTAAGAATGGCTTTTTCAAATACCAATACCAATGATAAAATTGGTACAAATTAAAATTTTCAATCTTAAGGGAATAGGTTATTAATTTCCTATTCCCTTAATTACAACACAAAACTAATCCTAAAATAGTAGTTCAATCCTTACTTCTTTCCAAGCAATAATCTATCAATCGAATGATAACCCGACAAAATTGCTCCAGGAACACCTAATTGTTTATGCACATCATAAATTTCACCTGCAAAATATACCTTTTTATCAAGTGGAACATTCAAGGTTTCAATAATAGATTGTTTGCTTTCAAAAGCCAATGTCCAAGTGCCTAAAGTGAATTCATGTTGTCCCCAATTTTCTAAAATGTATTCATCAGTATATGTTTCCGAAGCTTTTCCATCGAATATTTCATCTAATTCTTTCAAAGCAGCCTCAACGATTGCTTCATTAGAACTAAGCTGATAATATTCTTCAGCCGATTCGCCAGTTACCAATAATCCAAATATATGACTTTGAGCTTCTTTTTTGAAAGCAATGTCGTAATATGCTTTCTCGCCTGTTTCGACTTTACAATTAATCACATTAGGATAGAATTTTTCTGAAAATTTCATTACCAATTTAAATCCGGGTAGAAATCCTATAGACTCAATCGCTTCTTGTTTTTCTTCATTCAAGGCAGGTTCAAATTTGATGTAATTTGATTTTAAAACACCTATTGAAACGGTTACCAATACTTTGTCAGCGATATACATTGTTCCATTTTGTGTTTTTACTTGTACTTTATCATTCGAATAATTTATTTCGGTGACAGGAGCATTAAATATGATTTTATGCTTGACTTCTTGGGCAAAATTTTTATCTATGAAGTCGTACCAAGTAGAATTTTTGAATTTATATTCAGGCATAAATTTAAACATGGCATTACGCTGTACTTTTGAAATCTCTTTGTATTTCTTTCCGTTCCAACTATACGCTTTCTCCAAATGATAAGGTATCAATTCTTCATCAACCTCATCGCCTTCCTTTCCTTTTAATCTATTCAAAATGGGTGGTAAATTATGTATCCATTCTGCTCCAACATCGATTGGAAAATCCGCCAATGTTTCATTTTTTTTGAGTCTGCCGCCATATCTATTAGTTGCTTCAATGATTTGATAATCAATATTGTTACGTTCTAAAATTTTCGCAGCAGCCAAACCTGACGCACCAGCACCAATTATAATTACTTTTCCGCTGTAATTGTATGTTTTATCCAATGCCGTTTCTTGCGGATAATTATCAAAGTTTCTTGAACCCCATTGAAAGCAACTTGACAACGTTAAACAACACAAGATTATCAATGACTGATTTATTAAATTGCTATATTTTATACGATTTTTCATGTCGCAAAAATAGATTGTATAAAATCGAAATCATTTGACAAATGTCACAAAATATAAATGTAGTTCAATGTGAGTAACTATAGGTTGTACCTATAGAAATCGCTGTCCTCTAATTCTACTTAATGTTTCTCGACTTACACCTAAATAAGAAGCAATGTCAGTTAATGATATTCTTTGAAGAATGTCTGGTGCTTCTTTTAATAGTCGTTTGTATCGTTCATGACTTGAAACAAACTGCAAGTCATAAATTCGCTTTTCTAAGTAGATAATCTCCTTGTATAAAATTTCAATAATAAAATGACTAACCGCCAAATTATCTTTTGCCAACTCATTGATTGAATGGATATGAAAACTTATTAACGCTGAATCTTCTAATAACTCAATGGTTTCATTCGATGGTTTTCCTTGATGCGTACTCATATTCCCTATCGTCTCATTTTCAGCCGCAAACCACGAACAAATTTCTTTACCATCTTTTAAATAATAGGCTTTTGCTAATCCTTGAACAATGAAGTAAAAGTGATGATGTCGTTTCCCTTCCGTAAATAACTTTGTTCCTTTAGGCAATTTTACTAATTTGGTACAAGCCGACAATTGTTCTAAAGTATCATCATTTAAAGTAGGATAGATACTTCTTATCAATTCAAGAACTTTTGTATTTTGCATAGATAACCGTTTTAAATATTAATAACTTTCGATAAAAATGAAAATCATACCATTTGAACAAATTCAGAAATTGGCAAAAGTAGCAGATTTATTTGAGCCAGTTCGTCAAGCGTTTATAGCGTATAATTCACCAAACCTAATTGGTATTCCTGTTAATTTGCTGCATTTTAAAAATAATGCAGATGTACATATTAAGATTGCAGCGATTGACGGTTACGATTATTTTTCAATGAAAGTAGCAACGATGTTTCCACAAAATCGAGAGCAAAATCTTGAACCTTATAATGGTGCAATTTTTTTGTTCGATGCTCAAACAGGTTTTCCAGCAGCAATTTTGGAAGACAAAGGCATTTTGACAGATTTACGAACTGCTGCCGCAGGTGCGATTATTACCGATTTTGTGGCTGCGAAATCTGCTAAAACAGTTGCTGTAATTGGTACAGGAATTCAAGCGTTTAATCAAGTTCATGCGTTGGCACATTTGCGAACGATTGAAACGGTTGTGATTTATGGTAGAAATATCGAAAAGGCGAATTTGCTCAAAGCAAAATTAACTACAATTCATCCAACTATTCCATTCAAAATTGTAGAAACGGTCGAAGAAGCGGTAAAGTCATCGGAAATTATATTAACGACAACTTCCAGCAAATCGGCATTGGTCAAAGGCGAATGGTTAACGAAAGGTCAACACATTACAGCCGTTGGTTCTGACGATACTTTTAAGCACGAAATTGATTTAGAATGTTTTGAAAAAGCAAATCATATCTTTGTCGATAGTTTGGAATTAAATCACAAATACGGCGAATATTCACACGCTATAAAAACTAATTCCTTATTAGCGGATAAAACAATTGAGTTTGGAAATACTTTTACGAATGAAGATTTATCACATCAAGAAAATAAAATTACAATTGCTAAATTAGTTGGTGTTGGTGTGCAAGATTTGGCAGCAGCAACGGTTATTATGAGTAAAATTTAAAATCAATTCAATAAAATGAAACCAATCATACGAAAAGCCAAAACCGAAGATTTAGAAGCCGTTTGGCAAATGTGGAAAACCGTAATGGAGCAAAAAGTCTATTATGCTTATGATGAAAATACGCCAAAAGAACTCATCATGAATAGTTGGATAACGTTGAAAAATCATGTTTATGTAGCAGATAAAAATGGTGAAGTTGTCGGAGCTTATATCTTTAAAGCGAACCAACCAGGTTATGGTTCACATATTGCGAATGCTGCTTACTTAGTAAAAACAAATCAACGAGGTCAAGGAATTGGACAACAATTATGTATTGATTCTATTCAACAAGCAACTGAAGCTGGTTTTCGAGCAATGCAATTTAACTTGGTTATTAGCACAAACAAAAGTGCCGTAAAAGCTTGGTTGAATCATGGTTTTGAAATCATCGGAACTGTTCCAGAAGGATTTTATCATTATGAAAAAGGTTATGTTGATGCGTATATTTTTTATCGGAAGTTGTGACGGGTTTCGGGTTGCGAGTTGCGAGTTTGACGAATTAACGTGAGTTTTGAACGTGTTAAATGCCTCGAATTATAACATAAAAATTCTGCACAGAAAAACCCGTGTCAATTCGTCAAACCCATTAGTGAGTGGCAGAAACTTTGATAAGCTGAACGGTGTCGGGTCTCTGAACCTCAAAATCATTAATTAGGTCATATTTTCTACAAACGGATTCGGTTCTCTGAACCTTTTAACCATCAAAATAGGTACAGCGTACCGAATCCGTTTGTAGAAATTAGTATTTCGAGTGTTTTTAAGGTTCGGAGAACCGACACCGTAAAAATATCAAATTTCACCAAAAATCTTGCCGCTCACTAATGCGTCAAACCCGTTCTGCTACAACTACAAAAGTTGGAAAAGCATAAGACGATTTCTCAATAAATGCTTTAATTTCAAATCCTTGAAGTGTTAAAAACAGCTCAATTTCATTACAAGTAAATGTTCGTAATATCGAATTGTCTTGACCAAGTTCTTGTAGTTGATTTTCGTTTTTAACAAAATAAGTAGAATTCCATTTGAAACTCATGTTATGTTCTAAGTGCAATTTCCAATCACTTTTTCGGACATAATGCTTTCCTTTATAATCCGCTTTGTGAGTAATTTCCTCAGATTTGTCAACGATAGGTAAAAAACTATTAGCATCAATATAGTCAAAGGCAAGGATTCCGCCTGTTTTTATATTGTTATATAAGGATTGAAAAGTAGCAATAACATCTTTATTTTCTAATAAATAACTCACCGTTCGAGCCGTAATGATGATACTTTCGACTGGTTGATTCAAGTTAAAAAATCGCATATCATCGACTATAAAATTTCCATTTGGAAATTTTTGTTTAGCAATTTTTACCATGTTTTCACTCAAATCTAAACCGAGATAAGTAAAACCATTTTCTAAAAAATAAGGTACTAAATTGCCAGTTCCACAACCGATTTCTACGACTTCCGATTTATTATATTCTTGAAGAATTTTCGAGTAAAATTGATATTCTGCTTCATAATCAATGAAAGTATGATACATTGCTTCATAAACAGCTGCTAATTGATTGTAAAGATTTCCCATTTTCTATTTTAGTATTGAAGTTTTGTCTGATAACAAATGTTCTTTTAACAAATTAACATAGTTTGAAATACCTTCTTCATCTCGTTTATAATACGTCCATTTTCCAAAACGACTGGACACTAAAAGTCCAGCTTTTTGCATCATAGATAAGTAATGAGAAATAGTAGAAAGAGATAAACCTGACTTTTGACCAATGTATTGAACACAAACACCATCCTTATAATCTCCTTTTATATGTTGTTTCGGAAAATGTTCTTTTGGATTCTTTAGCCAAAATAAAATTTCAAACCTAATTTCATTTGCCAAAACTTTATTTACTTCTATTAGATTCATATGATGAATATATTTATATTTTAACAATAGTCGGAATCTTTTTTTTTTTATATTTTTGTTCCCTGATTAATATATTAAAATTATCTATCAATATTTTATAATCACTTACTAATACATACTTTTAGATAATAGTCAATATAACAACAAACCAATTATTTAACAACTTCGATTTCAATTTAAGTCGAACGTTTCTATTGTTACTTAAACAAAGAAACAACCAAATCAAATTTTAAATGAAAAATTATTTTACACTTTTTGTATTATGTATGCTATTTTTTAGCAGCACAATGTACGGACAAACTCAAGTAACAGGAACTGTTACTGATGATACGGGCGAAGCATTAATCGGCGTAAACATTCAAGAAAAAGGAACAGCTAATGGTGTTGCTACGGATATTGATGGTAAATATTCAATCAATGTTGGAGAATTACCAGTTACTTTAATCTTTAGCTATGTTGGTTATGCAACACAAGAAATAGAAGCAACAAGTGCTACAACAGATGTTGTAATGACAGAAGGAGTTGGACTTGGCGAAGTAGTAATCACGGGTTCACGTACAGCACCTCGTTCATCTACAGATACACCTTTACCGATTGATGTAATTTCTGCAAAGGAATTAAGTGCAACAGGTCAAAATTCATTTGATAAAGCGTTGACTTTTAAAGTACCTTCTTTTAACTCGGTAAATACACCAGTTAATGATGCGACATCTTTATTAGATCCTTACGAAATCAGAAATATGGGACCTTCTCGTACATTGATTTTGGTAAACGGTAAACGTAAAAACACAAGTGCATTATTATACACTCAAACTTCTCCAGGTCGTGGTGAAACAGGTGCTGATATTTCAGCGATTCCTCAAGGTGCTGTTGAGCGTGTAGAGATTTTGAGAGATGGAGCTTCTGCTCAATATGGTTCTGATGCGATTGCTGGTGTAATGAACATTATCTTAAAAGACGATTATAATGCAGGAAGTGTAACTTTCAATACAGGAATTACAACTGCTGGTGATGGTGAAACTTATGGTGTTGCTATCAATAATGGTTCTTCTATTGGTGATGGAAAAGGTTTTATTAACTATACAGTTGATTTATCAAAAAGAGAATTAGCAAATCGCCCAGGTACAGTTGATGCTGATGGTGAATTTGGTGATTTTGTTTATACTAATCCTAATGATGATAATGGTGATCCATTACCTAATGCAGCAGATATTATTGCAGCAAATACAGCTGGTAGAGCAATGGTTGATAATTTCTTAGCTGATAATCCTGATGCTGGAAATGTAAATGGTTCTCCTGAAACAACGGCTGCTAAGTTTTTAGCAAATGCTGGTTTCAAGATTTCTGAAAATTCTGAATTATATGCTAACGCAGCTTACGTTTACAAAAAAGTAAACAGTTTTGCGAATTATAGAACACCTTATTGGAGAACAGAAGCTGCTTTCCCTTACTTAGCGGATTTCTTCCCGAATGGTCCAAATGGTGAATATGTTGGTTATGTTCCAACTTTTGATGGTGATTTGAATGATTATAATGGTACAGTTGGTGTAAGAAACTCAACTAATGGTTGGATTTCTGATGCAAGTTTCACTGTAGGTGGAAACCGTCAAACATATATCGTTAGTAATTCTCACAATAGAAGTAATGTTTTAAACGCTGATGGAACAAACAAATATCAAGAAAATAGTCCTTTAGTATTTGATGTTGGAGGAACAGAATTTACTCACTTTGTAGGTAATATTGATGTTACAAAGCGTCTTTCTGATATGTTCGGTTTTGCATTTGGTTCTGAGTTTAGAAGTGAAACATTCACGGTTATCGAAGGTAGTGAATCTGCTTATGAAGGTGGTGGACCGGATTCATTCTCTGGTACTGATCCTCGTAATGCTGGTAAATTCAACCGTTATAACTTTGGTGGATATGCAGATTTTGCAATAGATTTTACAGATGACTTCTTAGTAAATGCTACAGGTCGTGTTGAAAATTATTCTGATTTCGGTTCTGCTTTTGTATGGAAATTAAGTTCTCGTTACAAAATGGCGGATGATAAAATCACATTGAGAGCGTCGGCTTCTACTGGTTTCCGTGCTCCTTTATTACACCAAATCTACACTCAAAAAGCTCAATATAGCTTCGTACCTGGTCAAGGTATTCAAGTAGGTGGTTTGATTAACAATATTTCAAGAGAAGCTCGCTTATTAGGTTTACCTGCATTGAATCCTGAAAAATCAACTAATATTACTGTTGGTATTGGTGCAAGACCATCTAATAACTTGAGTATTACTTTAGATTATTACAACATTGCTGTTAAAGATAGAATTATTTTAAGTACAGAAGTAGGTGCAACAGATGCTGGAAATACAGAGTTAGATGCTATTCTTGCAGCAAACAACTTGTCTGATTTGAGTTTCTTTGTGAATGCAATGGATACAAGAACTTCAGGTATTGACTTTGTGGCAAACTATAGAGGAATTGCAGTAGGAGAAGGTAACATGGGCGTTTCATTGTCTGGTAACTATACGATTCAAAACGAAAGAGAAGGTGATATTAAGAATCCTACAGTTGTAGAAGCATCAGGTCAAACAGTTTCAAATGCAACTCAAGAAGCTTTATTCTTTACTTCTCGTCCTGTATTCAAAGCGATTTTAGGATTAGATTATAAAGTTGGTGCTTTCGGTGCATCTTTGAACAATACAGTATTTGGTCCTACAACATTCTACCAACAAGGTTTGGATCCAGGACTTTACACAGAGTTCAAAACTAAAGTTGTTACTGATTTAGCGATTACTTATGCGGCTTCTGAAAAAGTAACTTTAGCATTAAACGTGAATAACTTATTCAACGTTTTACCAGAATGGGAATTCAAAGCTGACGCAGGTTCTGATGCAGCTGGTAGATTAGGTGATGCTGATTATTTGAAAGGTCAATCTAACTTGATTACGTTCAACCAACGTTATTCTCAAATGACTTACGATGGTTACCATTTCTCACAGTTAGGTACAATCTTAAATTTCTCTGTGAACGTTCAGTTCTAAGAAGAATTTGATTGATAAATAAATAAAAATGGCGATATTCTTTAAGTAGAATATCGCCGTTTTTTGTATTAATTGAGTGTAGTTCAATCCATAGATACAATCTATGATTATTCAAATTCAGCCTTTGCAAGATTGTACATTGGAGTTTTTAAAGAACTTTGGAAAAATTTTAACTTGTATGTTTTATCCAAAGTTTATCACACAATTGCTCAACTTTTTCAAGCTTCACCAAGCTTTTATACCAATCATTCGGAATACCATCAACACCATAAACAACACCAGCCAAACCGCCAACAATTGCAGCGGTTGTGTCCGTATCGCTTCCTAAATTTACGGCTTTCAAAACCGTTTCTTCATAACTTTTGCTATTCAATAAACACCAAAAAGCGGCTTCCAAACTACTCATTACATAACCATCAGATTTGATAGATTTTCGTTCTAATTTAGAAATATCATGTTCAATTAATCGGTCGAAATGTTGGATTTCTTTTTGAGAAATAACCGAATTTTGGAAAAATATTTTGGTTCGATTTTGTGTATTGACGTAAGCCGTTTCGATTTCATTTCTGTTGACCAATTCTTCCATCATTATCAAATAAATCGTACAAGCTATTGCTGAACGAATATGCCCGTGCGTTAAAGCCGACACTTGCCAAATCGTTTCAAACTGCGATTCAATACTTTCCTTTTTTGATTTTAAATAAAAATATAATGGTGAAATTCGCATCAGTGAACCGTTGCCATTTGTGTATTCATCATCAGATTTTAAATGTAGTAATTCATCAAATTTTTGTTGTTTTATCAAAGTGTCTAAGATATTAATCGCATTCGATGTCGTAATTCCAATATCGAAAACTTCGCCGTGTGGTGTCCATTTTGCATAATTTTTCCAATGAATAAACTGCTTTGTTATATCTATTAAATCAAAACCTTTTGTCAAACTATCTGCCAAACAAAACGTCAAGGAACTATCATCTGACCAAGTGCCTTTTGGTTGATTATATGTGCCATAACTTCGCATCGTTTTCACAGGCATCAAGTTCAACTTTGTTCGAGATTGAAACTCAACAGGAACGCCAACTGCATCGGCAACCGCAACACCAATAATTATATCTCTCGCTAAATTCATTTTAAAGAATTATGTCTAATAAATGTAGAATCAATTTTAAAGAAACTAATAATTCATTAATTTCAAAGCTAAATATACAAAAGTGTATTTGGCTTTTTTATTTTTGTGACAATGAGTCGAATACACCTTTACATTTTTTGTTGTTGTCTATTATTATCAATCAGTGGATTTGGGCAAGAATATCTTTTCAATACTCGACATTTGAGTGTTGAAAATGGTATGTTGGGTCGTCGAGTGAATGGAATCGTGCAAGACGAACAAGGTTTTGTGTGGATTGGAACGAATGAAGGTTTAAATCGCTTTGACGGTTATCGTTTTGAACACTTTACAAAATCAACGCATGGGCTTAATTCTAACAATATACACCGAATGGGAATTGATGATGTTGGTGATATTTGGTTGACTTACTGGTCAGATAAATTTTTTATTCCTGAAACACAAATCTTACGACCTAAAACAGGTGAATTATTGTCTTTAGAGGAAAAATTAGGTACACTTTATAAAGAAGAATATCGGCAATTAAGAGTTACAAATACGGCGAATATCGGTAAGATTAGTCTGAGTTTTCCTCATGATAGAGTCGGTTTACTGATTTGTCAAAATAATCGTTTCCTTATTCCAACGGCTCCTACAGGTTATCGCTTAGTTAATACACAAAACGATGAGACAATATATTTTATTAATGAAAATCATTCAAAAATTCTGAAATATAACCTTGATGGAAAATTAGTAGATAGTATTAATATCAACCTTGATTTAGAAACCTATTATCTCAATTTCACACAAAATGGTAATTTAATGGCTTTGGGCAATAAGAATGCTAATAGTTTTGCCTACTACAAGCCTAAATCAAGTACTACATTCCAACAAATTTTAAAAGTGAATGGAAAAGAAAAGTTTAAACATCTTCAGTTTGGTTTTTGGGAAGATGGTAAACTATATTTTGAATATCAAAATCAAATTATACAATTTGATGCTTCAGGATTAATAGAAAAACAACCTCGAAAACTCACGTTTGACAAGCAAAATAATGTATGGATAGCAACGACTAATGGCGTTATTATTTTATCTATAAAATCTCAACGATTTCGACAATTTTTAAAAGATGAAAGTTCGAATAAAGATGTTTATGATGGTCGAGGCATTTGGGCGAATAATGAAACAATGTTTACATTTAGTGGTTCGGGTTCATACAAATATAACCTCAAAGACAACTCAAAAACATTAATATTAACCTCAGAAGCAAAGATAACTCCTCATTCTGTTTTTAAATCAAAAGATAATACACTTTGGGTAGGAACGAAAAGAAATCCGTTATTAAATTTAGATATTGAAACAGGAGAAATTTTACGAAAAGTAGTAGGAACAACGCATCAAATATGGTCAATCTTTGAAGACAAAAATGATAGAATTTGGCTTGGACAAAACAATAAAGGCTTATACTATTTTGAAAAAGATAAAATGGAACAAAGTCAAAAATATACGCAGCTAAATGACTTTGCAGATATTGAAAGAGGTAAGATTACGCAAATTGTAGCGGACAAACGAGATAATAATTATCTATGGTTATCTTGTCAATCAGGTTGGTATCTCTTGCATTTGAAAAACGGTATAACACATCGTTATTGGGGAAGAAGTGACAATAAAAACTTTAATATTCCTGCGGATGAAATCCAATTTACCTATCAAGACAATAATGGCGATTATTGGTTGGCAACCGCTTCATCAGGTTTGGTAAAAGTAACTTTAAACGCTGACCAAACCGTTGCGAATACAGCACAGTTCACAGTTGAGGAAGGCTTGTCGTCTAATACTATTTATGCTATTTATGAAGATAAAAATGGTCTTTTATGGTTAAGTACAAATAACGGAATTAATAGTTTTAATAAGAAAACTACCGAAGTTTAAGTTTTTTTAGAAGAAGATGGTTTACCACATTATGAGTTTAATCGTTTATCCAATTTTCAACGGGAAGATGGCACTATATTTTTTGGAACATTGAATGGAATTGTTAGTTTTCATCCTGATGATTTGAAAGAAAAAGCAGCGTATAATGTGCCTTTAGCCATTTCAAGATGTGAAAAATATTCCGATGAGGTCGAAAAAATGGTTAATGTAACTGCTGAAGTTTTGACGGATAATCAAATCGTTATTCGACCAAACGAACGTCTGGCAACACTTTATGTCTCGTTGCAGAATTATTCTAATTCGCTACAAACAAAATATCTCTATCGTATAAAAGGTTTGCATGATGATTTTATGGTAGCGAATAAAAATGAAATTACATTAAATGGTTTGCCTTACGGCAAATACACACTGAAAGTCAAAGCCAAAGCACCTGACGGACGATTTTCAACGCAAATACTTTCCATTCCGTTGATTGTAAAACGACCGTTTTATTTTCAATGGTGGTTTATTTTATTGGGAATCATTAGTTTGGCGTTAGCAATTTGGCAATTGTTTCAAGCACGAACACGAGTATTGCAAAGCCGTAAAAAAGAATTGGAAATAATCGTCAAAGACAGAACGGCACAGTTGCAAGAACAAGCAACGCAATTGCAATTGGATAAAAATACGATTGAGGAACAAGCGACAGAATTACGTTCTTTGGATGAAATGAAATCTCGATTTTTTGCGAATATTTCGCATGAATTGCGAACGCCTTTGACCTTGATTTTAAGTCCTGTACAAAGTATTCTCAAACGAAAAAAAGCAGACAATCGTGATTTTACTTCCGCAAAAATCATTGAGCAAAATGCCCAAAATTTACTAAAACGCATCAATGAAATTTTAGATTTGACGAAGTTGGAAGCTAAAGAAATGCAGATTAAACCACAACCAACACCTTTTTACGATTTTATCAAGCGTTTGGTCGCTAACTTTGAAGGTTTTGCAACCGAAAAAGAACAAAACTTATCTTTAGATTTTCAATTAGATAAAAACCTAACGATTAGTTTAGACCAAGATAAATTTGAACATATTTTTAATAACTATTTATCAAACGCCATTAAATTCACACCAAAAGGAGGAAAAATCAATATTCAACTCACTGAACAACAAGAAAAAAATATCAATGGACAATTAGAAAATCAAATCATTTTAATGGTAAAAGACAACGGTCAAGGCATCATCGAAGAAGATTTATCCAAAGTTTTTGACCGCTTTTTTCAATCTAAAAATAATAAAAATAGAACAAGTAGTTCTGGTATCGGTTTGGCTTTATCTAAGGAAATTGCCAACCTGATGCAAGGTAAAGTCTGGGTAAAAAGCGAATTTGGAAAAGGTAGTGCGTTTTACTTTAAAATGCCTTTTACAGAAGAATTGAGTTTAATCCCGAGGTTTCGGGACAAGTTAGAAAATGAAAAATGGAGAATTGAAAATGGAGAATTGAAAATGGAGAATTGAAAATGGACAACACAAAAGATGTTATAACATTTGAACAATCGAACAATCAAATCCCGAGATTTCGGGATACCGATAAAATCGGTACAATCGAACAATCAAATAAATCAACTATTCTCCTGGTCGAAGATAATACACAACTTCGCAATTATATTTAACTCATTCTACAAGAAACCTACAATGTCATAACAGCAGAAAATGGAAAAGTTGCACTTGAATGGCTGACGGCAGACGGCAAACAGCAGACGAAGCAGTTTGTAGAAAAGCCGTCAAGCGAGGAACGAGCGTCCGTCAACCGTCTGCCGTCTGCTGTTATTTCCGACATCATGATGCCCGAAATGGATGGATTTGAACTTTTAAAACACTTAAA
>JBGCFH010000340.1:0-20273 GCA_045106825.1 Saprospiraceae bacterium
CTGCTTTTCAATTCATTGGCTTTTAAAAAATCGTTTGATTTCAAATCAGTTTTTAACAATTCTGTCAATGTAACTTGACCAAATTCAGCGTATTTTACATAGCGATTTTTGACAATGACAATTTGCTTCATAATATCGTCACGAGTGTGAATAGGGTAGAAGTCCTTCTTTCCTTTTTTATTCAAAAAATACTGACCAACTAACGGGTCGAAACTTCCATTGTTATCAAAATCTTTATTGTAAATCGCTAACGGTTCATTGGCGGAAGCCTGAAAACGAGCGTTTTCGCCTAAGTTTCCGAGAATGTAATCGTCGTCGCCATCATTATCAAAATCGGTTGCTGCGATGCAATTCCACAAACCGTTTGAATTAACAATTGATGATTGATAATTGATAATTCCTTTTTCGTTTTTGAAAATGATAATTGGCATAAATTCTCCGACTATGATTAAATCTTGCCAACCGTTTTTATTATAATCCGACCAAATTGCATCAGTTACCATTCCGATGTTTTTCAATGCTTTTGGTGTAATATCTTTGAATTGTCCGTTTGTGTTTTCTAATAAATAAGATTGTGGAATTTGCGGATAATTTTGTGGCGAAACTCGTCCGCCGATAAATAAATCAATGTCACCATCTTTATCAAAATCCATTGGTACGACACAACTTCCGCTGTTGTTCGGTAAATTGTTTATTGTGCTTTTAGTGAAATTTCCTTTTCCGTCGTTTAGATAAATTCGGTCTTGATATTTGGCTGCGTTTGCTTGAAATTCCGTTCCGCCACTGACAACGTATAAATCCAAATCGCCATCATTATCTGCGTCAAAAAATGCTGCGTCAGTATCTTCATATTCCGCATCCAAAGTCGCAATAAGTTTATATTTTCTATTTGATTGTTGCGTGAAAATTTGTGATGGAAAACCTTTTGCACCACCAACGAACAACTCGTCACCAACTTCACCATCAACATTGGCGGAAGCCAAACAAGGACCTTGACGAGAATGTTGATGTAATAGCAATGGTTGTGCATCGAAATCTAAATGATAGTTTTCTTGGTGTTGAAACTGAAAATTAGTCATTTTGGAAAAAATAACGGGCGACAAGTTTTGAAGATTTACTATTTGATTTTTTGCATTGGAAATCGATACTTTTAACAGTTGATTTGCCGCTACGTTTTTCAAAACTTGTTCTTGCCCATTAAACCAAACTATTTTGAGAGAATCAATTGTTTGGTATTGACCTAAACCAAAATGTGCAATTTTTTCAACCGATGACAAATAACCTCGAACTGGCGATTGATAAAAAGATTGCACGTTTTTATTTGTCCAAATTTGAATTTTCGTTCCAATGGCAGATGGATTTTTTTTTGTTCCTTTTAGTTGTACTTTTAAATAGTTGTTGTTGCTTTGTTTGGAAGTTGTGTTTTCCATGACGAATGCTTTTTCGTCAATATTATTAACGACTAAATCCAAATCGCCATCATTATCCAAATCGGCATAAACTGCACCGTTTGAAATAGAATTTTCCTTTTTTATCCAATTGTTTTGTTGGTTTTTGAAATTTGGAATATCGCTTGATTCACTTGTGTTTTCAAAGATATAATTCGGCATTGAGATGGCTTTCATTGCTTTTACTGATTCGTATAGTTCCTTTTCTTGTGCTTCTTTTGTGCCAAACGGACTGCGTTGTGAGCTATAATTAATAAAATCTAAATCCGTAATATCTTTGCCGTAACCATTGGTAACAAACAAATCTCGGTCGCCATCATTGTCAAAATCTGCCAAAAGAGGTGTCCAACTCCAATCTGTTTTGTAAACGCCAGACATATAGCCAACTTCACTAAATGGCAATAGTTCGCCATTCAAAAAGCCATTGTGAATTTGCAGCGTATTACGAATATATTGTGGCGAATATCCTTGACGTAATGCCAATAAATACTTGTTGTAATTCATAAAGCCAAGCATCGTTTTTTGGCGTTCGTTGTATTCAGGTAACATATCTAAAACGAAAATATCGGGTAACGCATCACTATTTACATCAGCAACATCAACGCCCATTGCGTTGTAAGATGTGTGTTTTAATTTCGATTTACTAACTTCTGAAAAGCCTAAATGCTGTTGTTTGTCTTCTTGTACAAATCCATTATTCAAATACAATAAATCATCCGAAAGAAAATCATTCGCCACATAAATATCAGGCAAATTATCACCATTAAAATCATTAATCGTAATACCTAAACCGTAACCTCGTTCGGTTATTCCTAATGAATCTGATTTATTTATAAACTTGCCGTTTCCATTATTTTCTAATAAATAATCAATAGATTTTTCGTTGATAAATCGTTTTTCAGAAGGCACGTTTTTATCTCGTTTATCAATGACATTGTGCAGCAAATACACATCTAAATCGCCATCTAAATCATAATCAAAAAATGCAGCTTGCTGTGTGTAAAGTCCATCATCTAAGCCGTATTCGTTTGCCATTTCGACGAAAGTCGGTGAACCATTTTCGTCTAAACCTTGGTGAATAAATAATTGGTTATGACAATTTCCATCACATTGAAAACCGCCAAGGCTGATATAAATATCTTCCCAACCATCGGCATTTATATCAATAATCGAAACGCCTGTTGCCCAACCTTTTGACTTGAAATTTGACTTTTCAGTAATGTCCTCAAAGGTCAAATTTTGTTTATTCAAATAGAGTTTGGAAGCGACTTGATTGCCTGTAAATACTAAGTCTTGAAATCCATCTTTGTTAAAATCACCAACGCCAACTCCGCCACCATTATAGATGTAGTGAAAGTTGAGAATGTTGAAATCTTCTGTTTCGGTGATGTTGTTTGAGAAGTGAATATTTGTTTTTGAAGGGGAAATTTGTTGGAAAAGTGTATCGTTTGATTGATTGCAAGAAGTCATTATTACTAAAAAGGAGATTAGTAAAATGATTGATTTTGATATGTTGTTTTTTGCGAACATTCCATTGTTTTGTTCCATCCCGAAACCTCGGGATAGTTATTCAAATTCAACCTTTCCAAGGTTGTAAGTTGAGTGTTTTATAGAACTCTGGAAGAGTTCAATTTGAGTAATCACAGGTTGTACCTGTGGACAAAAAAAGCCCTTTCAGAGAAACTAAGAAAGGGCTTTTCTTACTAATTGTTTTGAACCCATCCCTAACCCTTCCCTTAAAAAAGGAAGGGAACAATGCTCGAAAGTTTATAATATTCGAGTGTTGTCGTTTGGCTTCCTTCCATTTTTAAGGGAAGGATTGAGGATGGGTTCAACTTATTAATAACCAGGATTCTGTGTCAAGTTTTCGTTTGCACTCAACTCACTTACTGGAATCCATAAGTATTCGTGTTTATTTTCTTGGAAAACGCCACCACTTAATGATTTTGGATGATCACCGTGAAGTGAAGTTGCACCCATATAATCGTCTGCTAATCCCCAACGAACTAAGTCAAAGAAACGGTGACCTTCGCCAGTTAACTCTAATACACGCTCATCAATAATAGCTTGACGCATTGCCGTTGCGTCAGAACCCGACAATGTTGCAACACCTGCACGAGAACGTACTAAGTTTACATTTGCTTCTGCATCTGCTGTTTTGCCTTGTTCATTTTGAGCTTCTGCTAACATTAATAAAACATCAGCATAGCGAATAATACGCCAGTTTGTTCCAACATTTGTACCTAAGAAATCTACATCCTCTCGAACGCCAATATCCATTCCTGCATACTTACGAGAGAAGATTGCTTCCATATTTTCATTCATCGCTAAGGTATCATCTTGTGCCATGTCAATTGAAAAAGCAACGCCACCATAACCTGTCGAACCAGGATAATCGTAGCATAAAGTAGCATCACGACGAATTGTTTCACCATTTGCTTCAAACAAATCTTTTACCCAACTATTTACATAGTGAGATTGATCTGGAGATTTTGAAGGTGGTGCGTAATCAATGTGGAAATTTCCCATATTTCCTGTTCCAGGAATATCAACGCCCCAAGCGAATGCTTCTTGACCTAAGAATTGTAATTCAAATATTGATTCTTCATTATTTTCATTAGCTTCTGTGAAGTTGTCCATGTAATCAGCAGCTGCTAATAATGAATAGTTTCCACTATTTACGACTTTATTAAAAGCAGTTTCGGCATCTTGCCAATTACCTTGGTACAAGTGACTTTTACCGATAAATGCAGTTGCCGCCATACTTGTCGGGCGACCATTATCTGCGGCGTCTGTCCATTCGCTTGGCAATAATGATTCTGCTTGTGTAAAGTCAGAAACGATTTGAGCCCAAATATCTGCTTTTGATGCTTTTGCTGGAAAGAAATCAGCTTCACTTTTTGCAGTTGCTGTTACTAAAGGTACTTCACCATAAAGATTAACCATGTACCAATAAGAAAACGCACGCATAAAATATGCTTGACCTAAGAAACCATTACGCTGGTCGGCATTAGGTACATTTGTTTCATTTGTATTTTCTAAAACTGCGTTTGCACGGAAAATCGCTTTGAATGGTTCTTGCCAAATTTCAGTTGACCAACGTGCTGCACCTGCTTCACCTTGAAAAGTTGAAGATGCTGTATTTGGTCCGAAAGGACGAACATTGAAAACATCTGAACGCAACATCGCACCTGTGTGTACGATTCGTCCCCAAAAGAAAGTATTTGTAATTGGGTGATACATGCCGTTTACGGCTAACTGTACATCGTCTGCACTTCCCCAAAATGTTCCCGTTGAAACGGTATTTGAATTGACCTGATCTAACAATCCGTCATCACAACTTACTGGCAAAAATGCCAAAGCGATTAGGAGAACAAAAAGGCATTTTGAATACATTTTCATTTATTTATGTTTGATTGTTCGAGTGTTTGAATGTTTGATTGTTTTAACATTAGAACAATTAAACATTCAAACAATTAAACATTATTAAAATTAAAATCCTGCTTGAATACCGAAGATAAAACTTCTTGCATTTGGATACGCACGTACATCTAATCCACGTCCTAATAATGGATTTACTGTTGAAGGAACACCAAAGAATGGTGAGTTTCCTGCACGTCCACCGTTTGTTGAAGAAATATCAGGATTGTATCCAGAGTAACTTGTTAAAGTGAATAAGTTTTGACCTGAAACGAAGAATCTCAAGTTTTGCATCCATTTTACATTATCCGTATTTAAGGTATAACCAACCTCTAAACTACGTAAACGGAAGTAAGAACCATCTTCTACAAAGAATGAAGAAGGTGCACCGTTTTGTGCTTCGTCTTTTGTTGTTGCACGTGGAATATCTGTATTTGTGTTTGTTGGTGTCCAAGCATTTGATACTTCTGATAATTTGTTATCATCTGCCCAAAAGATATTGTAATAACGAGTTACATTATAAATCTCATTACCTTGTACACCTTGGAAAAATACACCAAAATCAAACTCTTTGTAGTTACCCGAAAAATTCAAACCGTAGATAAAATCAGGAGTTGGATCACCTAATACTTCTTGATCTTCACCTGTGATTTTTCCGTCACCATTCAAATCTTTTCTGATGAAATCACCTGGCTGAATAATTGCTTTACGATCAGGATCGTTAGCTACATTTGGATCAGAATCAATCGCTGCTTGATCAGCATAAACGCCATCAACTACAAAACCATAATAAACACCTGGTGCTTGACCTTCAAGGAATTGATTCACACGAACACCATCTTCTGTTACTGTAGGTCCAACTACTGTGTTTGGTAAAGATGTAATTTCACTGTTAAATGTTGATAAATTCAACCCTAAGTCAAATGTAAAATCTCCACCTCTTTGACGGTAAACACCTTCTAACTCAAAACCGCTATTATTGATTGTACCAATATTCTGAATAACTGGTTGGCTAAAACCGATTGTTGATGGTAAAGCGACACCAACTAATACATCTTCTACATTTTTATTATAATATTCCGCAGAGAAAGTAATTTTATCTTCTAAAATTCCGACATCAAAACCAACATTAAATGTATTAGCGGTTTCCCATTTCAAGTCTTCTAAAGCTAATGAAGTTTGTGCATAACCTGGTACAACTGCTCCACCAAATGAAGTTCCAGAAGTTAAGTTAAATACAGATTGGTAAGAATAATCAGGAATATTTTGAGCACCTAAAGAACCGTAACCTGCTCTAAATTTGAACTTGTTCACCGCATTAAGTGTCCAGAAATCTTCTGAACTAATATTCCAACCGATAGAAGCAGAAGGGAAAATACCAACTCTGTATGCTTCTGCAAATTTTGAAGAAGCATCACGACGAATTGTTCCTGAAAATAAATATTTTCCATCGTGAGAATAATTTACACGACCGAATTGTGAAATTAAACCACTTACATTATTAACACCTAAAGTTGCTCTAACATCTGTAGGAGTTGCCGCACCAATTACTTGAATACCGTTATTTGGTAAATTTTCTGCATAGATACCAACTGAACGGAAATCAATTTTTTGACGAGTATAACCTACAACAGCATCTAAACGACCATTTCCAATATCTTTTCCATAAGATAATGTTGGCTCAATAACGGTCAATAAATCTTCTGAACGAATTTCTGTTAAATCATTCAAATCATTCACATTATCAACTGCATCTGATGCACTCATAAAGTAAGTTGGACGAAATGCAAAGTTGTGACGATTCAATAAATCAACTCCCATATTCAACTTCGCTGTCAATCCTTCCATGATTTCGTAAGAAACATTTACGTTACCAAAGATTTTGTTATCTGTTTCGATATGATCTTCTAATGATGCTAAACCATATTTATTTTGTCCTGCAAAACCGTGAACATCAAAATCTGGTGCTTCAAATCCACCATCATTTTCAGGTGCTTCTGCTCTCATAATCGGAGCAGTCGAAGAACCGTCACGACCAAACCAGACATTACGTTCAATTTCTGAACGAGTAACACCTAATGACTGCTGAATTTTGAATTTTCCTAATGTAAATTCTGTATTAGCACGTAGATTTAAACGCTCATAACCTGAACTAATCAAAATACCATCTTGACGATAAAAATTACCAGAGATGAAGTATTTAGAATTTGCTCCACCACCAGCTACTGATAAACCATAATCTTCGATTGAACCATTGTTTAATGATAAATCTTGAAAGTCTGTACTTGGTAAAGCATTAGCATCTAACATCAATGGCTCATTATCGTTCGCTTGCCTTTGATTGCGATAAGCAACAAATTCATCACCATTCATAAATTCTAACAATTTATCTGGAGATTCAATACCACGACGAATGTTTAATGAAATACGAGGTTCACCGTTTTCACTTCCTCTTTTTGTTTGAATAATAACAACACCATTTGCAGCACGAGAACCGTAAATTGCAGCAGCAGAAGCATCTTTTAATACTTCAATTCGCTCAATATCATTTGGATTCAAATAGTTCATATTATCCGCAAACGTTCCATCAATTACGTACAATGGAAATGAGTTTGTTAATGAACTCACACCACGGACGAAAACATTCGCTCCACCACCAGGCTCTCCACCATTGTTTTCTACTTGTACACCAGCAACTTTACCTTGAATCGCTGAAGTCGGATTACCAACGGCAATTGATGTTAATTCCTTTCCGTCTAATGAAGAAACAGAACCCGTTAAATCACTTTTACGAATCGTACCGTAACCGATAACGACAACTTCGTCTAATAACTCACCAGATGACATTTGAATATCGACAACATTACTTGCACCAAGTTCGACTTCTTGTGTAGAATAACCGATGTAAGAAAAAACTAAAGTTGCACCTTCACTCACCGTAATTGAATATTTTCCATCAATATCTGTCGTAACACCATTTGATGTTCCTTCTTCAGAAACATTTGCGGAAATAAGTGTTTCGCCAGTTTCGGCATCGGTGACTGTACCTGTGATTGTGCGTTGAGCAATCGCCAAATTAACAACAAGGAGCATCAAAGCGACTAAACTCCATTTGGCGGTTTGTGAAATGGTCGTCAATCGGCGGGATGAACTGCCCACACGACTGCCAGACCGAATTTGTAAATCCAGTTGTTTCATGTAACTTTACATTTTATTTTAAATAAAAAAACACATTCTTTCAGCTTACCTTTGGGTAAGCTGATTTTTTTTCAAAAGGCTTTCACCGATTGAATCGTAATTATCAACGATTTACAAAGAAACATAAGTCATAATTTGGTTCGTTTAATCGTTTTCGTTGATGGTAATATTTCTAAATAATTCATTAGTAATCAGACTTGATAGGTTTTGAAAACCTGTAAAATCTTTATTTAAGTATTTTATAATGAATTCCTTTTAATTAAAACAGTAGGCACAAAGTGTTGTAAAACACGTCTTTGTTTTACAAAATTTGCTGCTTTTCGTCCCATAATTCCAAAATCTGTCGAAATCGTTGTTATTCCTCCAAGTACCAATTCCTTTGCCGGTTGCTCATTGAAAGAAGCAACACCAATATCTTTTCCTACTTCTAATTTTTTTTCCTTACAATCTTTTAATAATCGCCACAAATCACTATCGCCGATCGTTAAATAAACGGTATTCGACTCGACCGAATCTTTTGTATACTCATTTTCAATAAATCCTTGTAAATTATTATTACTAATAAAATCCTCAAATCCTTCTAATACACCGATTGGATAATCACTATTTGGTTTGAAAAATAATTTGATCGATTTATATTGTTGAATAGCTGGTAATAATTGCATTAAACTATCGTAAGTTGATTGCTTAAATTCTTGTGAAACATAAGAATAATTGCGACCTAAATCTTCAAACCTATCAACAACCAATAATTTATTTTCTGGAAAATCTCGAAGTAAGTTTGCTGTTTCTACATTTGGAATCGGAGCGATGACATACATTCCATATTGTTGTTTGATGTTCTCAAGGATTGTTTTGAACATCGCCATATTATTATGATGAAAGAAAATATCCAAATGATAATCTTTACCTAATGTGTTGCGGAAAGTATTATAAAATTCTTCTTGAAAAGGATGGAAAGCATATAATAATACAGCTACTTTTAATTCTTGCGTCGTATTCTCACTTGCAATGAAATAACCTAATCGTTTTTTTGATTCTACAATACCTTTTTCTTTTAACTCATTATAGGCTTTTACAATCGTTTTTCGAGCAAAACCCAACTCAGAAACCATTGCATTGACGGATGGTAAATTACTGCCTTTGTATAATAAACCATCATCAATAGCATTCGTTATTCCATTTACTAACATATCGTGTTTGGAGTAAACGGTAACGGTTTCTAATTCTTGTATTTTGTCAAAAATGGTCATTTGGTTTTATTTTGTAATATTTATGCTATGCTATTCTATGCTACAACAAAAATAGTTAAAATAATTTCAATTGACCAAATATTTTTTTGTAAAAAATGATTTTATAGAAGATTTATCTTTTTGGAGTAAATTTCAGTTGTTTTTAAAAAAACAGATTTGAAATAAATTGAGTGTGCCACAAATCAGTTACCGTTTGAATATTGGACATTCGACTCAAAGCCGAATGTCCAATGGTTTATAAGTCAAATAATATTAAAAATAGCGAGTAAAACGGGTAGATTATTTTCACCTGTTCCCTAACGTGTCAAAGCCAATACCATAGTTGCGAGTTACGGGACTGGCTGTCAAACCCGCAACTCGCAATCTTGAACTTGTAAGTTTTGCTCCCGATTCCTCGGGATAAGACTTGACTATTTAGAAACTAAAATTCCAAAAATGATTATTATTCATAATAAAAAGTATTGAAATGTGTTTTGATTATTTGTGTGAATTTGTTCTATACAATTGATTAACAATGATGTATATATGGTTTTTTTGGTTATGTATTTATATCTTTCTATTGGATTAGTTTTTGGTGCATAGAAGTAAGACATTATACCAATCTACATTTCGGATGTAAATTAGTATTTCACCTAAAAATACTTTTATGAGTTATTATCCTGTCAATATATTAGTGGCTGAAGACCATATTATTAATCAAAAAATTATACTATTTCTATTAAGGAAAGCAGGATACGATGTTGATATTGTTGATAATGGAAAAGAAGCAATCGATGCTGTTTTGGAAAAGCGATATGATATTGTTTTTATGGATGTTCAAATGCCAGAGATAGACGGAATAGAAGCAACACGAATAATTCGGGAATTGCTACCTGTTCAAGAACAGCCAACAATTATTGCACTAACTGCCAATGAAATGTATGAGGATAGAATCGCTTGTTTGAATGCAGGAATGCAAGGGTATATTACAAAACCGATACAAGCAAATATTATTTATAGTGTTATTGAAAAATATAAAAAAGAGCTAATTGATAAAAAGAAATTAGGATTGAGTGAATAACAAAAATGCCGAATAACAAAGAAGTTACTCGGCATTTTTTATTTTGATAAGCTGTTATTTCCAAAGTACAGCATCTTCTTCTGCGTACCAATCATCAAATTGATCTTTGAATCGTTGATTCAAAACATTCCTTTTAATCTTCAATGTTGGTGTTAAAATGCCATTTTCAACGCTCCACGGTTCACTCATAACGATGATTTTTTTCACTCGTTTATAAGGTTCCATTTTTGGATTAATTTCTTTTAACATTTCATTGAAACTTTCAGCTACTGTTGCTTTTCCAGCTTCTTGACCGATTTCAGAAAGATTTACCAAAGCCATTGGTTGTGGAATTCCTAAACCAATAATGCAAATTTGCTCAATAAACTCACTTTTTGCAAATTTCCACTCAATTGGAGCAGGAACAACATACTTTCCTTTTGTTGTTTTAAAAGTATCTTTTACACGACCAGTTAGTTTCAAGTAACCATCTTTTGTGATTTCTCCTTGGTCACCAGTATGAATCCAACCGTCACGAAGCACTTCTTTCGTTTTTTCCTCTTCCTTATAGTAACCAAGCATATTCCAAGGTGCTTTTGTTTGTACTTCACCCGTTTCTTCATCAATACGAATCTGAACATTGCCCAACGGTTTACCAACTGTTCCAGGTTTAATACCATTTGCAGGCATAATTGTACAACCAGCACAATTTTCAGTCATTCCGTATACTTCTTGAATCGTGACCCCTAATTTTTTGTACCAATCTAATAAGTGAACAGGCATCGGAGCTGCACCTGTTAGAAGAATTTTAGCTTTGTCTAATCCCAAACCTGCTTTAATTTTATTGCGAATCAGGTTATTTAATACCGGAATTTTTAATAAAAAATTTAAGCGAGATTGTGGCATTTTTCCTAAAATACCTAAATGAAATTTAGTCCAAATACGAGGAACAGCCAAGAATACATTTGGTCGAGTATCTTGTAAGTTTTGAGGAAATGTAGCTAAAGATTCCACAAACGAAACAGAACCGCCAGTTGCGATACTTGCCGCTTCTACGATATTTCGTTCTGCAATATGATTTAATGGTAAATAAGAGAAAAAGCGATGTTCGTCACCTTCAAACAATTTTAGCATATTCGTTTGTTTCTCTGTTTCTAATAGTTGAGCCACAGAACCATACGTTAACATTACACCTTTAGGTGTTCCAGTTGTACCAGAAGTATATTTGATAGTAAATAATTCATCTAATGTCGGATAATATTCCGTAGTCATTGGTTTATGTTGAGCGAGTAATTCGTCCCAAGTTGTAAAACCAGTTACTTCCGAATTGCCTGGTAAATGAGGAAAACTAATACATTCTATATCTGAAGAAACACCAGCTTGTTGTTGTTCCCAAGTTTCTAACTTACCAACAAACATAACTTTTGTATTGCTCAGTTCTAAAACTTCTTTCAAGTTTTCTGCGGTTAAAGTCGCATAAAACGGCACTGAAACGTTACCACTCATCATAATCGCCAAATCAGCCATAATCCAATGAGCACAATTTTTTGATAAAATACCAATGTGTGTTTTAGGTGGCAAACCCATTGCTTTGATCGCATTTGCGATACGACGGGCTTGATCACCAACTTCTGCCCAAGTATAAGTTTTCCAAGTGCCATTAATTGGTTGTCTTAGGTAAACTTCATTTGCTTTGCTTCTTTCAAACTCGTAGAAATAGTCCAAAAGCGTTTTTGCAGTATCTAAATTTGCAGACATATTGCTTTGTTTTATTTTGGTTATATCGTTATAAAAGTCTTAGTCCCATCAAAAATATAAAATATTTGATGGTATTTATATAAATGTCAAAATTGATAGATAGTTTTTACAAAAATTGGAAATTAAACCATTCTAAAATAAAAAAGGTGATAAGCCAAAAACTTATCACCTTTCAAAATATATCGCTTAAATCTCATTTACATATTCTTCAACTGTTCCAAATAACGTTCTAACTCAATAATATCATAAATCAAAACTTCACGAGGCTTACTTCCTGCATTTGGCCCGACAATACCGACTGATTCCAACTGATCCATGATACGACCAGCACGGTTATAACCTAATTTTAAGCGACGTTGTAGCATCGAAGTAGAACCATGTTGATTTTCGACAATCAATCTTGCACCATCTTCAAACAAATCATCTAAGTCAGAATATTTTACGCCAGTTGTACCAATTTCTTCATCATTGGTAGAAAACTCTGGTAATAAATATGGAACTGGATAACCTTGTTGATTTCCAATATGATTAATCACTTTTTCAACTTCTGGCGTATCTACAAAGGCACATTGTAAACGAATAACATTTCCACCGACGGACAATAACATATCACCTCGACCGATTAATTGTTCTGCTCCACTTCCATCTAAAATCGTTCTTGAATCAATTTTTGAAGCGACTTTGAAAGCAATACGAGCTGGAAAATTCGCTTTGATAACACCAGTAATAATATTCACAGAAGGTCGTTGTGTCGCAATAATCAAGTGAATACCAATCGCACGAGCCAATTGAGCCAAACGACCAATCGGTAACTCAATCTCTTTACCAGCTGTCATAATCAAATCGGCAAATTCATCAATCACCAATACAATATATGGTAGAAATTTATGTCCTTTTTCAGGATTGAGTCGGCGTTGAACAAACTTCTGATTGTATTCTTTAAGATTACGAACTTGTGCTTTTTTCAATAAATCATAGCGTTGTTCCATTTCGATACACAACGAATTTAGTGTACCAACTACTTTTTCTGTTTCCGTAACAATCGGTTCGGGAGCATCAGGTAAATAGCCCAAAAAGTGATTTTCGATTTTGCTATAAGGCGACAATTCCACTTTTTTGGGATCAATCAAAACTAATTTAACTTGCGACGGATGCTTTTTGTATAACAATGACATCAATACAACATTGATACCAACCGATTTACCTTGACCAGTTGCACCAGCAATCAATAAGTGAGGCATTTTTGCCAAATCAGCCACGAATACTTCATTTGAAATCGTTTTACCTAAAGCAATTGGTAAATCCATTTTGGCTTCCGTAAACTTCGGTACAGTCAATACATCACGCAAAGCGACAATTTGCTTTTGCTTATTCGGCACTTCTATACCGATTGTTCCTTTACCAGGAATCGGTGCAATAATCCGAATACCTAAAGCTGCCAAACTCAATGCAATATCGTCTTCTAAATTCTTAATTTTAGAAATACGAACACCAGGAGCAGGAACAATTTCGTAAAGTGTCACTGTTGGCCCAATCGTTGCTTTAATTTTTATAATTTCAATTTTATAATTCAGCAACGTTTCAATGATTTGATCTTTATTTGCTTCGAGCTCCGTTCTATCAATTTCTACTTTAAACTCATCATAAGTTTCTAAATATTCGACCGTAGGAGATTTATAAGATGCCAAATCCAACGTTGGATCATACGGTTCGATGTGTTTTCGATTTTCTTCAGTGATTGATAACTCTGGTTCATTACCAGTTTTCTTGATTTCTTCTACGATTTCAAGAGAATCATCTCCTTTTTTAATACTTTCTGGCTTTTGTTTCTTTTTGGGTTTGATGCTATCTTCTCCTAATTCTAACTCCAATTGTTTACCAGTTTCTACTATTTCAAGTTTTTCTTCTGCTGCTTTTTTAGCTTTAGCTTTAGCCTTCGCTTTTGATTTTTCAGCAGATTCACGCATTGCTGCTTCTGCTTCTTCAGTCGCTTCCTCTTTTTTCTTCTCTATTTGATATTGTTTTACTTGATCAGATAGTTGAAATTTATCTTTTATCGCATTTGGAGCATATTTATCAATCAAAATTTGCATTTCAAACCAAATTTCTTGTGGACTTGTAAGACTAATACCATCTTGATTTGTCCAAATAAATAAACCAGCTATTGAAATAATAAACAAAATAAACAACCCAGCAAAACCTAATAGATTCTCTAACCAAATTTCTACTGCATTACCAAAAGCACCACCAACAGGAAAACTCGAACCTCCAAACCAAAACTCTACAAATACAGCTGACCACAATACACCCAAAAGCAAATAACTTGTGAGTTGTAAAAAACCTTCACGAGAGCGACCAGACATCAGTCGCCAACCAAATACACCTGACAAGTATACAAATACAAAAGACGATACGCCAAAAAGATTATAGAAAAACTGATGAGAAACCATCGCTCCTAATCTACCTAACATATTCTCGACATTCTTTCCTGTTTCAAATAAGAAACCCCAAGATTGATGCATCACAATATTTTGATCCGCCTTCCATGTAAATATATACGACAGAAAAGCTATCAAAAGATAAGTCGCTATCATCATCATTAGTAAACCTACTAACTTACGATATCGAGCATCTTTTTGAGCCGATTTTATTTCGTGTTTTAATGTTTTTTTCTTTGCCATTCCTTATTTAGGTAATAAATAAAGGGTTTTCTCATAAAAATTTTTAATGCATGAAATTTATACTTTTTGAACCACAAAAGAATCAAAAGGCACAATAGATATTCACAAAAGTTATATTTTTTTATTTTTTTGTGAGTGCTTTTGTGTCTATTGTGCCTTTTGTGCCTTTTGTGGTTCAAATTATTTTTATGAGAAAGCCCTTGTAATAAATATTAAGTAATAGGTAATAAGTGTGATATTGGATAATTGACTTTTACCTATTTTATTTAATCGTTCAAAAATAGTTAATTTCATCAGATAACTGGTAAGTCTTAGTCGAAAATATCACTAAGTTGCTAAAACTTATAAAACTTTTTGCTTACAAGTAATGTATTCCTGTTTTAAATATCATTATTAATAATTACCTTTATAAATAATTAAAACGAAATATAAGTATTAAGATACGATTGTTATATTGATTTATTGTATGTTCTAAAACCTTGGTGATTAAATTTTTTTTGAAAATTTCATATGAAATATTTATGATAAATAATTTAAAAATAACCGTATATCTAATACTTATTCATTCAAATTTTAATCTAAAATTATAAAAATGGCAAAAAAGTTTTCTATTGGAAATGCAAATCCTGCAATGAGCCGTATTGGCAAAATGGCTAAAGAACGAGGGTTTGCTGGTACAGATGATACGCCAATGACACTTCAAGGTACGATTAATAAAAGCCTAATGTTGATTGGTATTTTAATGGTTACAGCGTCTTTAACATGGAACATGGCCACAACAAACCCTGGTCAAGCGATGGCTTTGATGATGGGTGGAATGATTGGTGGTTTAATTGTTGCTTTAGTGATTATCTTTAAGCAAGAGTGGGCACCAAAATTAGCTTGGTTGTATGCAGCTTTAGAAGGATTATTCTTAGGAGCAATTTCTGCTCAATATGCAGCAGTATTTGAAGGTATTGTCTTTCAAGCCGTTGGTTTGACAATTTTAACGTTGGCTTTGATGTTGATTTTGTATCGTTTTGAAATCATTAAAGTAACTGAAAAATTCAGAAGTACAATTATTGCAGCAACGATGGGAATCATGGTATTCTATGTACTTACATGGATTTTAGGAATGTTCGGTGTCGGTATTCCAGGTGTATTTGATGGTGGCTGGATGAGTATTGGTATCAGTTTGTTTATTGTTGTTATTGCAGCATTAAATTTACTATTAGATTTTGATATGATTGAAACTGGTATTCAAGCAAAAGCTCCAAGTTATTACGAATGGTACGCAGGATTTTCTTTATTAATTACCTTAGTTTGGTTATATTTAGAGTTATTACGTCTGTTATCTTACTTATCAAGTGATTAATAAATAACAATATAAGTTATAGTCTAAAAAGCAGAGATTTTATATTTAATCTCTGCTTTTTGTATTTTAAAAAAGATTACTAATCGGCTATTATTGCCGTCACTTCAATCTCAATCAATAATCTATCATCAATCAATTGACTGACTTCTACCATTGTTGCAGCGGGTTTTATGGTTTTAAAAAAATCGCCATGAGCTTTGCCGATGAGTTCCCAATCTTTAATATTTGTCACATACATTCGAGTACGAACGACATCAGACATTTTTGCACCGGCTTGAATTAATGCCTTTTCTATTTTATTAAAAATAAAAACCGTTTGAGCATAAGCATCATTTTCTCCAATGATTTTATCGCCTTCTGTTGCCGTTGTTCCTGCAACTTCGATGATATTACCAATTCGTACTGCTCGTGAGTAACCGACAATATCTTCCCAAATTGCACCTGATGATATATTTTGTCTCATATTTTTTAGATTTCGAGTTATAAATTCCGATTTCGGTAAGTTGTAAATATACAAAGAGAATCGAAAACAATCTTTTCCAAAAACTTAAACGACAAGTCTATTTGGCAATAAGCATCAAAATAATACCGTTAAAAGACGTAGGTTTTAACATTCTTTTAAATCGTAAGTACGAAAAGCGAAGCATTAATTTAAAAATCGTTTTGGTATGCTTACTTTTGAGAGAATTTTTTCAATAAAGCGATAGATATTGGTTTATTAATTCTAAAAGACCAAAATATTTATAATATGACTAAGAAAATCACATTAGCACTATTAATAGGCATTTTTGTTTTTGCGTTTGGTAATATGGCTACAGCTCAAAAAAGAACTTCAACTACAAAAACTGAAGTGAAAAAAGAGGTTTCTCTTGCGGAGAAGATGAAAAATCCGGAAAAATATAATCCGACACCTCAAACCGTCAAAACGAAGGCTTCGAAGAATCCAACGAATAAACGAACGGTCACACAAGAAATTCGGGATTTGAAAATCGTTATTGCTCGATTAGAAGCAAAAGATGAAAAGTTACCTTTTGAGGAAAGACGCTTAACACAGTTGAAAAAGCAGTTGGCTGAAAAGGAAAAAACGGTTAAGAAGTAATTCTTACCATACCAAAAAAATTCTAAAAGGATTTCAAAAGAAAATGAATGCTTTTACAGCATAAATCAAATCTAAATATGAAAAAACTAATCACATTTTCCGCTTTTATAATCGGGATTTCTATAGTTTTTATAGCAGCAGAACTTCCTATAAAATGGATTGGTGCTGTTGATGAAACGCATGACGGATTGTTGTTTCAAACAAACACATTACCCGAAACTAATTCTGAATTAGTTGATGTCAAAACTTGGTTAACTGGCGAAACGGCAGAAAGCCCTTCTGGGCTGTCTGCGATTTGTGTGGATACTGCGGGAACAATTACTCGTACTTTAACTGGAGGTGCAGCAGCTCCGATTATTTATCCACTTTGTTGGGGAGATGATTATATTATTACTCACGATGGAAATGCAGTATTCACGGGCGATGGTGATCCGTTAACACAAGCAGGTGTTGATTTAATGATTTTTACAGATTTTCCAACGATTTCAGGTGAATTAGTTGCTGATATTGCCATGAATGCTGGTTATACAGGAAACGTTGTCGGAACTGATCCTTTAGGAAATATCACACTAACTAACTTAGGAACATATCAAAACTTCTATGGTACAAATGCCCAAGGTTATACAGCATTATGGTTTGCACCAGTAACGATTGATGATGTAACCTCAACTCCTAAAACACTTTCGGAAGATATTGGTGGTGCAAATGAGTGTGTGAATGTAAGTGTTGGTGAAGCTTTCCAAATTGCATTTTTAGATAGTATTCATATTGATAATATTACTACACCAACTGGGGGTAATTTATGTCAAGCATCTTTTGATGTTTCGGGTGGATTGATGGCTTATAATGGTGGTACTTATACTATTACGATTGAAGAAACAACAGATCCTACAATCACAGGAACAATGAGTGTCAACCCAACTCCAATGCACAATAGTGCAGCGGCATTTACGGTACCTCAACCTGGTCTTTACAATTTAAATGTAAGTGATGGTTGTACTACAAAAACAGTTATCGTTGATATGACCGCTTGTGTAAGTTGTACCGATGACGCTGGAACATTAACATCCGCACTTTCGTCAGCTTCTAATAGTAACAATGTGTTGTACTTATGTTCAGGTGATACATTGAATCTAACACATGATGGTAATCAAGATGTAGCAGGTGATCCTAATCCTACAACAACACCAGGTGTTCAATATGCTATGTATACCTGTTTACCAACAAGTACAGGACCAACATTAAATAGCGATATTTTATTAGATCCATGTTTATTAACAACAAGTGGAGGAACAACTCCGAGAGTTGCTTTCAATGTAGATGGTAATGGAAATGGATTTTTATCAAATGCAACAGCTGTTTATCAAAATATATTGACAAATGAAGGTTTAGCTGCCACAGATGAAATATTTTTTGCACCGATAACAGTAGATGGTATTAATAGTACACCACCGTTTTTCTCACAATGGGAAGGTGTTTCTGGACCAAATGAGTGTACAAATGTAAATGTGACTGAAGCCTTTTCAGTCGTATTTTTAAGTCCAATTGTGGTTCAGCCACCAACAAATATATCAGGTGGAAATGTTTGTCGAGGTGAAATTCAGATAGCAGGAGGTTTGCCGGAAGCAAATGCAAGTAATTATGTTGTTACTGTTTCATTGTTGTCAAATGCTGCGATTACAGGAACAATTGTTACACCTGCAACACATAATGGAACGGCTGTTTTTGAAGTTCCTCAACCAGGTAATTATAGAATTGATGTTACCGACAATATTGGTTGTGTTACAAATTCTGCTTTTGTAGATATGACAGCTTGTACAAGTCCTTGTTCTACTTTCTTGATGGGCGGAGGAATTACCTCTAACTATAATGGAGCAGATATTTCTTGTGATGGTGCATCAGATGGTTCGATAGTAATCATGCCTACAGGTGGAAATTATCCTTATACTTATAGTTGGTCTGTTAATGTTACCTCAACGGATTCAATTGCAACGAATTTAAATGACGATTCTTATTCAGTTACAGTAACTGATGCTGATGGTTGTACAATTGATACTACAATTAGTTTGACACAACCTTCTTCAGTATTTACAGGACCAGGTTTTTCAAGTCCATTATGTTCAGGAGATTCAACAGGTATGGTTTGGGCTCAGAGTCTTGGAGGAGGAACACCTCCATATACTTTCACTTGGTCAAATGGAGTTACAGGAACGAATGATACTATATTTAATTTACCAGCTGGAACTTACGCTTATACTGTAACAGATGCGAATGGTTGTACGGGACAAGGAAGTACAACACTTGGAAATCCGCCTGTACTAAATGGGAACTTTACAAGTGTTAATAATGCAACCTGTGAAGGTATTAATGATGGTGACGCAACCATTGTAGGAACAGGAGGTACAGGAGCTTATAGTTACACTTGGGCTCATGATGCTGCTTTAATTACTTCAACGGCTTCCAACTTAGGTGTTGGAACATATTATGTAACGATTACAGATGATAATGGTTGTAGCTATAAAGATTCTGTAGCAATCGCAGCAACTTTGGTTGTTTCTGCAACTTCTGTAGTTACAGATGTCAACTGTTTTGGTGGAAATGATGGAGAAGTCTTAGTAACTCCACTTACATCTGGTGGCGCTCCAAATTTACCATATTCATATAGTTGGTCACCAAATTCAACGGAAATAACAAATAATGCAACAGGCTTAACAGTAGGAAATTATATGTATACAGTAACCGATAATGTAGGTTGTATTTATATAGATTCAGCAATGGTTAATCAACCTGATTCTTTAATTATTACAAATATTAGTACAACAGACGTATTATGTAATGGTGATACGACAGGAACAATTACGGTTTCGGCTGCAAATGGAGCAGGTGGATATATGTATGATTGGGGTAATGGAAATACAGATTCTACATTAATGAATGTTGGTGCAGGAACTTATACGGTTACTGTTACGGATGCGAATGGTTGTGTAGATTCATTGATAATCACATTATCGCAACCTCCAGCA
>JBGCFH010000341.1:0-3861 GCA_045106825.1 Saprospiraceae bacterium
TTAAACGCACCTGTAAGCGAAGGATTAGCAATTGTATATTCTACTACATTTTCAACTGAATTTCCGTTTTTGTTAATCAATTGATTATTTAACCAATTGTTGAGTTTTTGTTCTTCTTCTGTTAAATTTTTGACTACTCGCATCTTACCAACATTTCGCTCAATTTCTTGCAATAAATCTACCTCAATATTATCAAATATCTTCATAAGCAGAGTTAGCTACCAAATAATCAACTCCCTCAATATACAAATATCTAATTAATCCTTGTGGAATTACCTCATAAGTTTGTAACTGATGTTTTTCGCTATTTTCATTCAGAAAAAAGACACCCTTTGTTCCTTTTCCAACTTGAAAACTATGGAAAACTTTCAATATCATATCATCATATTGTCCGCCTAGAGTTACCAAGTTGATTTCATCTGCCAAATAATCGCCTTTGAATTGTTTGTAAATTTTAATTCGATTAATCGTGTAAATTTTATCATCAAGTTCGTTGTAGTAACTTTCTTTTTCGATGACTTCGCCCTCAATAATAATTTCAGACATATTTATTCTTTCCTCTAAAGTTATCATGTTTTGGTAATGTTGCCCAAAAGAAGAGTAGGCAAGAAGTAGAAAACCGAATAACATTAAGGTTAATTTCTTTTCCATGGTTTTAGGATTTTTATGTTTAGAAAATTTGTTTACGTATTTTTTCTGGCGTGTATTTTTTGCGTTTAGCTTTTTTTAATGGTGCCTAACGTTCGCAGAAACGCCGTAGCCGATTTTTATCGGCTACGGCGTTTCTGCTTTTGTTCTGCATCCGTTTTTTATTTTTCACAATCACATTTATTAACTCTTTTATAACTATTATCATCCTTTTTAAAAGCAAAAATAAATTTATCAGGATTTATTCGTAATTCGTCATAAGTAACACTATTAGGAATGTATTGATAAAAGTAGTAAGATGCGCATTTTTCAGTTTGACAGCTTGGTTTCCCAAATAATGAAATCATTTCTTCAAAAGTGAACTTAGACATACATTCAACATACTTTGCATTGACAATGACATTTTGAAAAGCATAACTTAAAAGATAACTATTATCTTCTTCAACGTAAAACATATTATTTTTCACAAAATCAATAAATTCAACACACTTTTCACTTCTCCCTGTAATTGAAATCGTAGTTTTTGTTTTGTAAATTGATGGACTACAACCTCCTATTAAACAAATAATCGCTATGTATATTAAGTATTTCATAATTGTTAGTTTTTTACAAGTTTTTGAGTTCCAACTATTCGTTGGTCATCTCTAACAATTAAAAAATACATACCAATAGGTACTGATGATAAATCAATTTGCTGCTGTTTAGCACGTAACTTTACACTTTGCAGTACTCGTCCATTTAAATCTATAATTGATATAAAGTAATTCTCATTGATAATATCATCAGACCATTCTATATTCAAGATTTCTTGTGCAGGATTTGGATAAATAAGTAGTTTTTGAAATGACGAATGTGATTTTTTAGTTGGATTTATGATTGTGCAGTAAGTACTATCTACTTTACTCATTGATATTCCACAAGCTTGTGAAATAATGTTCGGAATACTATCCACGATATAATAACCTCCTAACTTTGCCTCATTGTCTAAATATCTAAAATATGGGGTGTTATTATCTCTTGCAAACCACCACATAGTGTTATTTATATCATTAGTATGATTTAATAAATGAGCATGACCTAATTCATGTAAGGCATGAGTTTCTAAATCATACTCTATAAACCCTAATGGTGCAGGAGTTGACAGACCGGTGTACCATTCATACCCATTATTATTGAATGTTATAGAAAAACGATGAAGGTAAGAATAATAATTATTAACACAATCAGGCATAATCCAATCAGCCGTTTGAGCTAATGCTCCATTAAGTGGTGTACCAAACTTTACAGAAATAGTATATCCATTTTGATTAGGAATAGTATCATTTATGATAAAATTAACACCTGTTTCACAACGCCAAGTAGTTAAAGCACGTTCAAAAGCAGCTTCTGCACCTGGATAAGAAATATTATTAGTAAAAGATGTATCAAAAGTTAAAGTATAACCACCATAATTATTTATATCTACAAATGTAATTTTATCAGGAGAAAATACATTGTTGTTATCTACTGTTGCATTAGCAATACTGTATTTAACAGTAAGGATACTACTACTTTGATTAGAAGTACCGTTAGGTGTTCTTACTCTTATATGACCTGTTCCTGCTAAAGCATTATTATCATAAAACCAATTAGGATTATAAGCACCATAAGAAGTAACTTTTACTTTAATAGTGTCATTCGTCCATAAAGCATATTCTTTATGATGTGGACGTATCCATTCGACAGGAGAAGGTCCATTTTCGGCATTAGTAAATTCAACATAAGTCAAACCACCACTAAAATTTTCAAACTGCCCAAACCCTGTACCTACAATCGTAATCGTATCAACACCACCACGAACAATTTTAGGATAAAAATCTGTTATAGTAGGTACAATTAAAGCGTTAACATCAACATTCAATTCATCATCTGCTTTCACTAATTCAAATGGTTCTTCTACATTAGACGAAATATCAAAAAACTCACTTGCTCCTTGCATATTGATTTCATCAAACTCAATTCCTGTATTTCCTACTAAGTTTGTAATATCAATTTTTAGATGAACTAACTGGTCTGCTGTATTATCAATTAAATATAACGTATTTGGATTATTTGAAGAGCTAATCACTTCAATTTTTAATTTTGATGATGAAACGTCTGTTATATTAATTGTATAATTTGGGGTTAAAATTACATTGCCTTTAGTAATATTAACAATACCACTTGCAGCCAAATTACTTCCAAAAGTCAGTGTATTATAATCAATCAAAATTTCACCACTAAAAAACTCTTCTGAATTCAAAAGCGAAGCGATGTTAATATCAAATTCCAAAAATTCATTAAAAGCACCTGTAAGTGACGGATTAGCAATGGTATATTCTACAATACTTCCTCCATTTCCATTTTTTGTAATTGGTTGTTGACTTATCCAATTCTGTAATTTTTGTTCTTGATTTGTTAGGTTTTTAACGATTCGTTTTTGCCCAACTTTTTGCTCAATTACTTGTAATAATTCAGTTTCAATATTATTAAAATCTTCGTAAGCAGAACCTGCCACTAAATGTTTTTCATTGTCAAGGTGATAATATCGAATAAATCCTTGTTGAGCAACAATCTCTTGTGTTTCAGTAGGAAATTGTTTTAACGGATGATTGATGCGACTTTGTTTGAAAAAGAAAATACCTTTTGTGTGTGTTGATACTTGAAAACTATGAAAAACTCTTTCAATCGTATCTCCAACTTGTCCGCCTGCCGTAACTAACGAAATTTCATCAGGTACATAATTTCCTTTGAATTGTTTATAAATCTTAATTCGATTGATGGTGTAAATTTCGTTATCCGAATGGTCAAAATAACTTTCTTTTTCAATCACTTCTCCTTCAATGATGATTTCAGATAAGTTTATCCTTTCGTCTAAAGTCATCATTTTTTGGAGATGTTGTCCAAAGGAAGAATAAGAGAAGAGTAGGAAACAGAATAACGCTAAGGCTAATTTCTTTTTCATGGTTTTTATATCTTATATGTAAATAAAAATTGTTTACGTATTATTTTTTGTTATCTGTTTTTCTGCGTTTAGCTTTTTTCTAATGGTGCAGAACGGCTCGTGACGACACCGTCGACATTGATTCAATTCAATACAGCGTATTGAATTGGATTGATGTTGATGGTGTTGTCACTGTGTTGTGTGATGTCCGATCCGCTTGCGGTCGGTAAGTCATACAACGCAGTGACAAC
>JBGCFH010000342.1:0-4892 GCA_045106825.1 Saprospiraceae bacterium
AACCATTTTTTCTACCAATTATTAGAAAATCTGCGTGAATCTGCGTGAATCTGCGTGAATCTGCGTGAATCTGCGTGAATCTGCGTGAATCTGCGTGAAAAAAGCATTTTGCGAAGCAAAATTTAGCAATTGTGATTTCTATTTTACGTTTCAGCGAAACGTGAATGAATAGGCTTTTTACTTCCCATAAGTATTTTTTATACAAAAATAGAATTTCACTATTTAATCTCAATCAGATATTATACTTTTGAATAAAAAGTGCCTTTTAAATAGTTATTGATACTCCAACCAAGAAACAATCAAATGCAAAATATAAAACTGATTATTTTAATAATAATACTTCCTACATTATTATTTGCACAACAAGATTATGTCACCAGTATTCAACATTTTTCGGTAGAAGAGGGATTGTCTGATAGAAATGTGATTACAACTTTTCAAGATAGTCAAGGTTTTATTTGGTTCGGTACACGATATGGCTTAAATCGTTTTGATGGACATAATTTTAAAATTATTTCAAAAGAAAAAAATGGTTTAGAAAATAATATTGTCCACCATATTATAGAAGATGATGAAGGTTGGCTTTGGGCTTTTCAGATAGTTCAGAGAAATAAGATTCCGATAATTACTTTTATAAATACGAAAACACTCGAAGTTCAAAACGTTCAACAACGATTTGGAGATAAGTTTCCTATCAGTTTAGAATCATTAAGTGAAATCATACAAGGAAAAAACCAATCTATCTTACTGAGTGGCGATGGAAAAATTATGGAATATCACTCGGGGAAATTTCATGAAAAATATGAAACCAATAAATATATCAAGATAAATGATTGTACTAAATCTGGAAAAATAATAGGTATCATAGAATGGCAAACAAATGATATACGTTACTTTGAATTCGATGGAACTTTTAAAGTTTATGATGTTCGCAGACATGATTTTAATACTACGTTTTTCGCAATTGAAACAAAAAAGAAGAATTATTGGATTTATGAGTTAGACTATTATTTATACCAAAGAACGGGCAATAATCAGTGGGAGAAAATTCCTTTTAATACATTTTTAAATAACGATAGGGATGTTGAATTAAATTTTCTATCAAATATCTATTACCAAAAAAAACAAGATTTACATTGGTACAAAGATGACAAACATTTCTTTCTTTTTCGACCTTATGAAGGTATTGTTCTTGATTTGAATGAAAAATATCCAGAAATTGTTAAAAAATCTATTCGTAATATCTTTTTTGATAATAAGGATAATGCTTGGGTTACAACTGATTTTGGTGTGTACAAAATTAGAGTCACACAGAATAAATTTACGAATTATTTGAATCGACCTATTGGGCAATATGATGTAAGAGATGCGTTTAGTAGTCGAGCTTTATTTACACAAGATACGTTGCTTTATGTAAATAATAATTTTTCCAAAACTCACCTTTTAAATCTAAATACTAAGGAATATAAAACCTTAAATTCTCCTATTCTTTATCAAGAAAATGGTCGCCCTTTTGAAAGAAATCCTTTCCAATCCAATCTAAAAATAGGAAAGGACCAATCTTATTATGGATATGAACATCTTGTTTATTATGAAAAAAATCAGGCAAAAAAGATTTACACTTGGAAAAATGTAGAAAAATTTCCTATGATTTGGTGGATTCATCAAGATAAGCAACAAAAAATTTGGCTTGGAACACATGACCAAGGAATAGGAATAATAGACAAAGATAGTTTGAGTTTGTATCCTGCTTCTAATGACTTTAATCTATTGAATTCGAGTTCTGTTTATCATTTTTTGAATTGGGATAATGATAACCTGTTGGTAGCAAGTACATCAGGCCTTTATGTTTTGAATAAGAAAAAAGGAATTGTACAACGTTTTTGGAATAATGAAGCTATTGCTACAAAAATTCCACATGATATTATTCACCATATTCATAGAGATAAAAACGATGCAAATAGAATTTGGTTGGCTACTGGCGGTGGCGGATTGATAAGTTGTGTGTTATCAGAAGATTTAATGCAAATTGAAGAAGTCCAGCAATACACCGTTGTAGATGGTTTATCGAATAATGTAATTTATGCCGTTTATGATGATGTTTATAATAACCTTTGGATTCCGAGTGATTATGGTATAATTCAATTTAATAAAGAAACTAAAAGTTCAAAAGCCTTTACGATAGATGACGGTTTACCATTCAATGAATTTAATCGAGTTTCACATTATGAGAGAGAGAATGGGCAATTGTTTTTTGGAACGATGAATGGGGTTACGTCTTTTTATCCAAAAGATATTTTAGATATTAAGAATGATTTGAATATTCCTTTACGAATTACTGATTTCCAACAGTTTAATGGAAGTGAAAATAAATTAGAAAATCGTACAAATGAATTTATCAAATCTGGTAAAATTGTCTTAAATCCATCAGATAAATTTTTCAATTTAGAATTTGCATTGTTAGAATATAAAGATGCGAATCAAGTGAAATATAGCTATCAACTCGAAGGTCAAGGTGATGAATGGACTTATTTGAACAATAATCAATTGAGAATTAGTGGTTTGCCTTATGGGAATTTGACCTTGAAAGTGAGAGCTCAAGGAACTTCTGGGCAGTTTTCTTCCAATATTTTATCGATTCCTATTCGAGTGAAAAGACCATTTTATTTACAATGGTGGTTTATCGTTAGTACTCTTTTATTGGCTATTTCAGGCGTTTATTTTTGGAATAAAAGACGGTTACAAAGTGTATTAGAACGTCAAGAAGAATTAGAACAAACGGTAAAAGAACGAACGTCGAAAATAGAAAAACAAGCCGAAGAATTACGGAGTTTAGACGCTGCAAAATCTCGGTTTTTTGCGAATGTTTCGCATGAACTTCGAACACCGTTAACTTTGATTTTAGCACCAATTGAAAATAGTTTAAAACGAAATCGTTTGGAGAACCGTGATTTCACTAATTTACAAATGGCAAAAAATAATGGAAGGTTATTATTAAAAATGGTGAATGAAATATTGGATTTATCAAAATTAGAAGCTGGAAAATTGAAATTAAATCCTACAACAACAAATTGTTATCAACATTATAATACGATTATAGAAAATTTTATTCCTGTTGCGAATCAAAAAGAAATAAATTATCAATTTAACTTTGATGGTGATAAATTGATTAATGCCAAATTGGACAAACAAAAAACACAAGTTATCCTGATTAATTTGCTATCGAATGCGTTTAAATTTACACCAAATAAAGGTAAAATAAGCGTTGATATTCGCCTGAATAATGATTTAAAAATAAGCGTTTCAGATACTGGACGAGGTATTGCTTCGGAAGATATTGAATTTGTATTTGACCGTTTTTATCAAACAAAAAAGAAAGAAACCGCAGCAGAAGGTGGAACAGGAATTGGTTTAGCGTTAGTTCAGGAATTGACGCAACTTATGGGCGGAAATGTTGAGGTGAAAAGTACATTGGGAAAAGGAACAACGTTTACGATTGATATTCCTAATATTGAAATCGTTGATATTGCTCATAATACTGAAATAAATAATGCTGCTCAAAAAGAACTCTTCATACACGCACAAACTAATCTTCAACAAAAAACCAATGATATTTATTTAAAATCGAACAAAGAAGAAGCTATAATTTATGATGATTCTGTAACGATTTTATTAGTTGAAGATAATCCTGATTTAAGGCAATTTATCGCTTCCTTGCTTTCTGAAAAATATCAAGTCATCACGGCAGAAAATGGTGCAATCGGTTGGGAGAAATTACAAACGAACAAGTGTGATTTAATTTTATCCGATATTATGATGCCCGTTATGGATGGTTACCAGTTATTAAATAAAATCAAAAATTCTTCAAAATTTCAAAATTTACCAATCATCTTACTTACCGCAAAAGCCAGTATTGATGACAAACTAAAAGCGCTTAGAATCGGTGTCGATGATTATTTGACAAAGCCATTTATCGAAGAAGAACTAATGGCACGAGTTCAGAATTTATTGCGAAATGCAGCCGTAAGAAAGGAAACTATTGAAGAGATACAAGCAGAAAAAATAACTATAGAACCAAGCAAAAAGGTTAATAAGTCAACAGTAGAAAAAGAAATCGTCATTTCGAAAGAACAACAAATATGGCTTGACACTTTAGAAAAAGCTATTTTGACTCAAATTCAACGATTCGATTTCACAATCGAAGAATTAGCATTTTCTATGCAAATCAGTAAGCGACAATTGCATCGAAATATAAAACAATACGTTGGTTTGACACCAAATAAATATATTCGAATAATTCGATTAACGGAAGCTCGAAGGTTTTTAGCAATTAAAGAAGTCAATTCTGTAAAAGCAGCAGCATTTTCCGTAGGTTTTCGAGATGTAACTTACTTTTCAAAACTTTTTAAAGCAGAGTTTGGAATTTCCCCATCTGAGTATACTTCTAATTAAAATAAAGGTAACTATTCAGCAATTAGGAGTCCTCAAATTCCAACATGAAATTGTTATTTTATTCGGAAATTCTGACACTCTTAAATAGTTATTATAACTAAAGTTTCGTACTAAAATTAATAAAGAGCCTTTTTCTTAGAAATACATCGTTCTTGATGAGATAATCACCTTTAAGCTCAAATTTTAAGTTATTTCCAAAGTGTCTAACATCTCAAATCTAATAGCAAAGCAGCCTAACATCTCTATTAAAAAATCATTATCAATACTTTGTAAACAGTAATAACTTGCTTTTAATACTAATAGTGAGCGGCAAGATGTTTGTTGTACCGTCGAATTTATTCGATTGGTAATACTGAAACGATAAAAACTTAATGGGATTACCTAACGACTAAAGTCGTTGGTACAGTCAAATTTTGTACCGCTCAATAATGTTTTGATAC
>JBGCFH010000343.1:0-11121 GCA_045106825.1 Saprospiraceae bacterium
CACGTATTCTAACTCGTACTTTTTCCGTTCTACTTCATTAAAAAATATTCATGTAACTCGGCTATATTCACATTTTTTAAAATCGTAGAACAAAAAAATTATTTCGCTATAATACGTGCTTACTTCTGATAACGTACTTAAATTTAAAAACGAAAATATTACGTTTTGCCTTGCAAAAAAATCATCTCACGCAGATTTCGAAGCAAAATTTAAAATCTAATTTTTCAAAAACTTCCCGCCACTAATTCGGTAGCTATTGTTTCCGATTTGAATACTTTCACCATCATTCAGCTCAAACAAATTTTCTATATCGTCCTCTATCGTATGCACACTTCCTTTAGTTTTATACGCCAACTCCAAATATTGTTCATTAACATCCCAGATAGAACCAGCTAAAACAATTCTTACAGGAACTTTAATATACTTCAACAACTCAAAATCACGAACTTCACTATTATTATCCGCAATTAAGATAATTTCCTTCGTATGTATTTTGCGTTTATCTATTCCATTAATTAGTGCTTCAAAATCATTTTCAGGGCCATCACCCGAACAACCTGTTGAAGTTGTTCTTTTTATAACAGGCAATAAATTTTCTAAAGTTGGTGATTCGGTAGAATAGTGAAAACCGCCAGTTTTACCAAGAATTTTTTCGGACATTGACTTTCCGTTTCCATCATTAAAAAACATATATCGATTATCAAATCGCTGTTCATCTCGCAAATTCATTTCGAGTGCGTGCCAGACAATAATTTGATCAAAATAAGGGTGCATACTACAAGTCATATCTGTAATAATAAATTTACTTCGCCATCTTTTTCGATTTCGATATAAAACGGATAAGACTTCTTCTTTTTTTTCCTTAAAATAATCGGGATTTTTTTCAACATTTCTCAAATCGTTCAAAGCTCGTTGTTGAATATTATTACAAGTTGTTTGTGTATTATGAAATGTTTTAAACTGTCCCATAAAATTTCCATTTTGATAACTTATCAGCAAAAGGGAATCTCTTACCGCTTGAACTCTTAATAAAGAATCATTTCTTATTTGTAAAATAGAATCCCTTATCGCCTGAACTTTAAGCAACGAATCTCGCAAAATCGCATATCGTACCATCTCAATAGAATCTCGATATGCCATAACTCGTGCCAACGAATCCGCTACAATCTGATTTCTAATACGTTCCGCAATTCGTGCTTTGATTGCTTTCGTTCCTAAGTATTTATACCGAATATTATCCGTTCGAGTATAGTTTCCTGCTTCGATATTTAGCACTTCCAAGCTATCCCGATATTCAAAATTGATAGCATAATATTTGCCTTTCGGCAATAGTAGAGCCGTTTGGCCGTCAGCGTTTGTTTCCGCAGTATAAACCTTATCGACACCTTGTAGATAGACCTTTTCTTCCTCCAACGGATTTCCGTCCAAATCCAAAACCGTCACTTTTATCAATGCACGTTTTAGCGTTGCTTTTTGTGTCAAAGCCACTGTTTGAAAAATCGTATCATTACTCACGACTTCCGTTATATCCATAAAATTGGAAGTATAAGTAAACCCTTTTCGGAACCGTAAATTCGGTTGTTTTGGAACAGTAATCGTTCGATAATTTTCGTCACGCTTAAAATTCACTTGATAATCATAACCAATTGGCAACTTAAAAGTCGCATAACCTTTACTATTTGTTTTGGTATAATACACCTTATTTATCGTCGGTTGTACCATCCAAACATCTAAATATTTATAAACCTTTCCTTCTTTATTTTTTAAAACAAGCTGGAATAGAGCTTCGGTTGCGGATGGTTCTCTTGGTACTTTTTTGAAAATAATCGTATCTAAAACCGTTGGTTTTGTAACCGATATTTGTCCTTGATAAACGATTTTTTTAGTCATAAAACTCGTTCCGTTTATAGGAATTGTTGCACTAAAATTTTCATTTAAATACTCAATTGAGTACGTTTCTCCACGTCTCAAAATAAATTTAATTTTTCCTTTTTCAGTTGTGAATTTAGTGTGAACTTCGCTTGGCGTTTTACTATTTGTTGCCGTAATTTCTTGATTTTTAAGCGGCTCGCCAGCAGCGTTTTGAATGGAAATAATGTAGTTCACTTCGTCAGAATTGACAGGTTGTGCAATTATTGACATAGCAATAAAGCACAAAGCAATGGTTAATGCTTGTTTCATGTTTTTGAATGTTTGTTCGTAAGTGAATCGAGTTGCAAGTTGTGGGTTACGAGTTTTGTAAAGCTCGAATATATTGGCTTTATCAACCAAAAAAAATAATTCCCAACAAGGCTAACTCAAATTTTTGTCTTTGTTTTTTCAAGATTTGAACGAAGCGTTTTGTAAATTTATTGGAAAAATGGATTTATATTTAAAATAGTAATGTAAAAATAGAACCAAATTGCACTCGTACAATCGCTCAAAAGTTTTTAACAAGTAGTTCATGAAAAAAGTATTTTACAAAACAAAATTGGTTCATTGACAATTTTTGCCAAAAGCAAAAATTATTGTTTTACGTAGCGGCTGTCTTTAGCTGCCGTAAACAATTTCAAACAAAGACGGCAGCTAAAAACAGTCGCTACTGGCAACAATTGTCAAACAACCACAAAATTTAGCAATTGTAATTTCTATTTTACGTTTCAGCGAAACGTGACTTTATATCAATAAAAAACGAATCATGAAAAAAATCACACTATTTATCCTTTTTTTGAGTGTTACAATTGCCGTAAAAGCACAAGTTTATACCGAAAAACAAACACGACATCGGTTTGCACAAATGACATTGGGTTTAGATTTTCAATCCAGTTTTGGAGGACAAACGATTGTTGATCCGTTTTCACCTTCTCCGACTTTATTAGATTTTAAATCGACTCAAAGTTCACACTTTATAATTGGCGGAACACACTTCTGGGGACACGCAGATTTTTATGTAGCGATTCCATTATTTTCTATTCAACATGAATATGAAAATAATTATGACATATTTCATTCAAGCGGTGTAGAAACGGTTTTTAAGTATTATCCTTGGCGAATTGAAGATGGCAAAATTCGACCATTTATTGGCGTTTCGTTAGCACCTTTTTCATTTCAGCAAGGACAAAACAGTGAGCCATTTCAAACAGGTGCATTACAGTCAAATATAGGTTTACCAATACTTTCAGGCGTTACATTTAATCGTAAAAATCACTTGATTGAATTGAACTTGTTGTATAATTACAATAATGAAATTGATTATTACCTTTCGGAAAATTATCAAACAACGATTCAAACACCACCGATTTATGCGTCTTTAGCCTACAAATTTATGTTTGAAACGACATTGAGTGCAGAACAAAGTTGGGAAAATGGAAAAACGGAAGAAGTAACAAATAGATTAGCAAAAAATGGCAAACTTAATGGCTTTTTTGTTGGTGCAGGAATGTCGTCTACTTGGCTAATTGGACAATCAGATTATAATGAAAATTATCGACCATATATTCCGACTTATGACAATGCTGTGATGCCTGATTTTACAATCGGTTATTATTTACACAATCCAGATGTGAATATTGCAGTTAATTATCGAGGATATTCACAAGGTGCAATGGCTTATGGAACGCAACAATCAACTCGTCGTCGTTCCGTTGGCTTAGAAGTGACAAAAGGCTTATTTGATTATCATGGTTTTGTGCCGTTTGTTGGGCCAATTGTGAGTTATGAAAATTTATCGTTTTCAGAGTTGACACCAATTATGTCTGCACCGAGAGCATTTTCGGATAATCGGATTGGTTACGGCTTGACTTTAGGCTGGGATATTCGTCCAAATCGTATTCAATGGTTTGTCTTACGAACGAATCTTCGGTATTTTCCAAATTTAAAACTGCCAACATCAGATAGTGTTGTTAATTTTAATAATATTGAGTTTAATTTTATACAAATGGTTGTATATCCAAATCGAATTTGATTCTATTATTTAAATAAAAAAGCGTAATATCGTTGTTATAAAACTGTATAATTCAAATGATTAATATTAAAAATAATTTTTTCAGAATTTCCTTTCTTCTATTATTTAGTAGTTTTTCTGTAATTGGTTTTTCGCAAGAAAATTTGCGGGTAAAAGCTAAAAAAGGAGAAGGTATTTTTTCTATTTTAAAAAAATATGACCTTCATCGTTCAACTTGTAACGAAACCCATTTTTATGAATTGAATCATTTAAAAAAGGGACAAGGACTGAAAATTGGTGTAGAATACGATTTACCAATTTTTGTTCATGTATATAATGGTCAGAGTATTCGCTCAACTTTAGGTATCAAAGATTATGACGAAGCGGTCGAGATTCAAGGTTATAATGATGCTTTGAAGAAGAAAAAAATAAAATCTGGTGATTATCGAAAAGATAAAGTGCTTTGGGTACCTTATCATCTTTTTGTTTGTCCTGACGAAAAAGACGTTGCACAGATTACAACAACAAAAGAGCGAATTTTTCCAATTTTTGGTAAGAAATATCAGAATGTTCCACTTAAAAGTACAAAGTTAAAAGGCAAGATTTACTACATTGTATCAGGTCATGGAGGGCCAGATCCTGGTGCGATTAATCGAACAAGAGGTTGGAAAATTTGTGAAGATGAATATTCGTATGATGTTGCTTTACGATTAGCGAAAAACTTGCTCGAACACGGTGCAATCGTGTATATGATTGTTAGAGATAACAACGATGGGATTCGCTCGGGAACGACCTTAAAACATGATACAGATGAAGTTTGTTGGAAGAATCGAGCAATCCCATTAAGCCAAAAAGCACGACTAACACAGCGTTCTACCGCAATTAACACCTTATATGCTTATCACAAACAAAAAGGTTATAAAGAACAATATGCCTTGATGTTACATATTGATTCTCGTAAGAGTAATAAACGAATTGATGTATTTTTCTATCATCATGCGTCAAGTCCAAAAGGAAAAAAATTAGCATTATATTTACAAAAAACCATCAAAGGAAAGTATGCAAAATACCAAAAAGATAGAGGTTATTTAGGAAAAGTTACTTCCAGAGATTTGCACATGTTGAGAGAAACAAAACCAACAAGTGTTTTTGTAGAAATGGGAAATATTAAAAGTGAAGCAGATTTAAAACGCTTTTTGAAAGAAAGTAATCGACAAGCTTTAGCCAATTGGCTTTTTGAAGGCTTAGCGGGTTATAAACCATAAAAAATGAGTTCATTTAGAAATCCTACACCAAGACAAATAACGATATATACAGCTGTTTATTCCGCATTAGCGGTATTTGCGGTGATGCTGGTTTATTCATTGTTGCAAGGCGGTTGGCAACCCTGGATAGCGTTGGTTTTGGTGACTATTACAACCTATATTACGGGTTTTTATGTCTTTGGCTTTTTTTTACGCAAGTATATTTACCGAAAGGTCAAGGTAATCTACAAGTCGATTCATAGCTTAAAAATGCCAAAAGATCAGAAGCAAAAGATTAAAGATTTTGATTTTGATAGTCATATTATTGACGAAGTAGAAAAGCAAGTCATCGAATGGGCTGCACAAAAACGAGAAGAAGAAGCACAACTCGCTCCGATGGATGATTATCGTCGGAATCTTTTAGGTAATATTTCGCATGAATTAAAAACACCAATTTTTAATATTCAAGGTTATTTGCATACACTTTTAGATGGTGCAATTGATGACAATCGAGTGAATAAAAAATACTTGAAACGTGCTGCTCAAAACTTAGAACGTCTAAATAGTATTGTCGAAGATTTAGATATTATTTCTCAAATCGAAGGACAACAAATGGATATGGAATTGCAGCGATTTGATATTCATAAGTTGGCGGTAGAAGTTTTGGATGATTTAGAATTAAAAGCAAAGAATAAAACCATTGATTTGCGTATCAAGGAAGGTTGTAATCGTCCATACTTTGTGGAAGCCGACCGAGATCGTATTCGGCAAGTACTGGATAATCTGGTAACTAATGCCATCAAATATGGTAATAAAGATGGTTATGTTCAAATTGGATTTTATGATATGGATTTGATTCTTTTGATTGAAGTCTCAGATAATGGGATTGGTATCGAAAACCAACATTTGAATCGCTTATTTGAACGATTCTACCGAGTCGATAAAGCACGATCAAGAGAAGAAGGTGGAACAGGTTTGGGTTTGTCCATTGTCAAACATATTGTTGAAGCACACAATCAAACAATCAATGTGAGAAGTAGCAAAACTGTTGGCTCTACCTTCGGATTTACATTAGAAAAATCAATAGAATAATTGTGAATTAGGAATTGTGAATTAGAAGTAATTTCGTAATTCACAATTCCTAATTCTTCATTATATCAACACCAATTTTCAATTTCTTCATGTTTGAAATACGCAATTGGTTTTAACTTGATTTTATAAAAATTAAAACCATTTTCTGTTTCTTCAATGATATGAATCATCTCTGTTGCAGGATTAATTGGAGGAAAATAAGCCTTAAATTTTCGTTTGTAACGACCAGTAAAATCCAATCTTTTCGGCATGAGCGGAATATTACTTGATTTAATCAAATAATGTTTTTTATGCGTTTTGGCATTTTTAATATACATATTTTTACTTAATGCAATCCAACCGCCATAAGGATATTTGTCTTTTGAATCAAAATAAAAGTGGACAATTGTGTATTTGTTGGTGATTTCGATTTTTGTAATTTCTACTTCTTTTAGTGATTTTGCACCATAGGTAGGTTTGATATAAACTTGAGCATTTGTAATAATGGCAACGCAAAAAGAAAATAATGTCACTAATAATATCTTTTTCATATGGTGTAGGTATTTATTGTAGATTTAAAAAAAGTAAGTTAAGACTTACAACTCTTCTCAAAATATTTTGTCTATAATATCAACAATCTAATAGACAAAACAATCTTAACAAAGTTGGCTGAAGTCTTTTGGAAATACAATTTTTTAACGGTTTTTAATTTGTGATAGTTTATCTTTTTAGAATGATTTCTAAATACAACGATTTTTTCTGGTGCTTTATGAATATTCCTTAAAAATAAATGATTTCTACCATTAGAAACGATTAGAAATCATTAAAAAACGATTACTTTGTTAAATGATTAAAAAAATTAAAATATAAAACTTAAAACATGAAAAAAATTTACGCTTTAGTTTTTGCAGCTTTCGCAATAACAGCTTGTCAAAATGAAACAGAGACAACGCAACAACAAACTCAACAGCAAGAAGAGGCTTCCGTTATTACCTTAACGAGTTCAGGAAGTTCAACAGAATTTCCTGATGCAACGCTAAAAAGTTTTACGTACGACAATGGTCAATTTAGTTACGATTATGATGCAACAACCTACGAATTAGGTCAACAAACAGCTGACGATCGTTCAAAAATGTGTGCTAACTCTGGCAAAGGACAACATATTCATTTTATTGTTGATGATGCACCGTATAAAGCATTTTATACCGCAGCATTTGAAAATAAAATGGATGATGGCGAATATCATATTTTATCATTCCTGTCTCGTTCTTACCACGAAAGTATCAAAAACGGTAAAGCACATTTGGCACAAAAAGTAAAATTTGAAGGTGGAAAAATAGCTTCAGCAGAAGATATTAAAGAGCCAATGTTGTTCTATAGTCGACCAAAAGGAACGTATACTGGCGATGATACCAAAAAATTATTGTTAGACTTTTTTATCGTTAATACAGAACTTTCGGAAGAAGGAAATCAAGTAAAAGTAACTGTAAACGGTGAAGAAGTTGCGACTGTTACAGAATGGAAACCTTACTTTTTAGAAGGTTTGCCAATGGGAGCAAATACCATAACATTAGAATTGGTAGATGCAGAAGGAAATACTGTTGAAGCACCTCACAATCCCGTTACTCGTGAGTTTGATTTGATGGCAGAAGCACCAGTAGAATAGAAAATTAAAAGAATTACGAATTGTCAATTACGAATTATGGTCTTATTTGTAATTGACAATTCGTGTTTTTACTTTTTGTTTATTGAAATTATTCATCAATCATTAAACTCATTTATTACTCCAACAAATCAACCGAATTATCAACCGTTGCTTGATAATCTTCTGTTCTCTTTACGGCTTCTAATAAAAATTTATAAACCAAATCAGGATGAGAAAACGGTATTTCATGACCTATATTAGGTAAGATAATTTTCTTGACGCTTTCTGCATTAATCAATTTACGTGCTGCAAAATGAGCATTTTCTTGATAAATCAAATTATCTGCATCACCATGAAGAATTGTTGTCACAGCTTTGATTCTGTCCCAATCTGCAGTCATTCTTAACAATGACTCTCGATGTGTTAATTTTTCATGATTTGCATTCACAAACGATTGAGGAACAAGCCATTCTAACCATTTATTGCTGGTCGGATAACTTACAGAATACGTTTTTTCTTCACCTGGTGCAACCGAAGCAGCCATCAACATCAAGCCATCAATCAAATCGGGATAATCCATCGCCAACCGTGCGGCAACTGGACCACCGTAAGAATAGCCAATTACGACAATCGTTTTATGTTTCTCTCTATGTTTTTTAAGAATTGGAGCGATTAATTTCGCCTGTTTTTCTAAAGACGGTTCTATATTTCCAAAATCAGAATAACCATAACCAGGTCGATCAACCGCAACTAATTTCACACGATTCACAAGTGTAGAATCATTAAACAAACCGATCCAATCAATCGAAGAACCTGGAGCACCATGAATTGCTAAAATCATCGGTCGCTCTTCTCCGCCCATTTGCACATATCTCATCTGTTGTTCACCTACATTGTAGTGTGTTGCTTTCAGTTCGTAGCCATTATCATCTAAAAACCACGTAAAAACAGCATCATTCATTCTGAAATGAAGTATAATATAAATGGTAATGAACAACATAAACAGAATTGTTCCTACCCAAAACCACCATTTTTTTAAAATTCTAAATGATATTTTCATAATTTATTGAATTGTTCAAACTAAACGCTATTTTACTATAAACTGTTGATATTAAAAAAGTATCAACACCTTGTTTCCAATTTTCTATGGTTTGAATTAATTTTTTTTTTAATTCAAAGGATAATCGTGTAATATTGCATTATGAAAAAACAGCCTAAAATATCAGTAATTACTGTTGTTTATAATGGTCAAGATTTGATTGAAGGAACAATTCAATCTGTTATTAATCAAACCTATGAACCTATTGAATATCTGATTATTGACGGAAAATCAAAGGATAAAACGGTAGATATTATTAAACAATATGAATCAAATATTACGAATTGGATTTCTGAATCAGATAAAGGTTTGTACGATGCAATGAACAAAGGTTTGAGATTAGCAACTGGCAATTTTGTATTATTTATGAATGCTGGCGACCAATTTTCTAATCATTGTGTTTTGGAAACTGTTTTTTCAAAATATGATGAGAAAACTGATGTATTATATGGAGAAGTGATGATGGTTGATGAACAGCGACAGGCTATCGGCACACGAACCGAGATTACGACTCGAAAATTACCACAACAATTGACTTGGAAATCCATGAAATTAGGAATGGTTGTTTGTCATCAAGCATTTATTCCTCGGCGTGAATTGTGTCCTTTTTATATAAATGATAATTTGAGTGCAGACATTGATTGGGTCATTGAGATATTGAAAAAAAGTCGCAAAAATGTAAATTGTGAAATTGTCATTGCGGACTTCTTAGTTGGAGGCGTTTCTAAACAACATCATCGTCAATCGTTGAAAGATCGGTATAATGTATTGCAAAAACATTTTGGAATTGTTCCGAATTTCTTTAATCATATTTTGATAATAATTCGTGCAGTTTGGTTTAAAATCAGTAGAATAGGAAAAGCGAGTTATTCCTAAATTATATCCAATTTTTTACCTAATCTTATCCAATTTTGTATTTGCAGGTATATTTTCTGAACCTAATAGAAAATCCTCATGATTTTGAGATTTCATTTTTTACATTTGTAAAAATTTATTATACAACAAGAACATTATTTATTTTTAATTATAAAAAAATGCAAAGACCAACTTTATTAATATTAGCGGCAGGAATGGGAAGTCGTTATGGTGGATTAAAACAAGTAGATGCAATTGGCCCAAACGAAGAAGCGATTATTGAATATTCGATTTATGATGCGATTCGTGCAGGTTTTGGAAAAGTCGTTTTCGTGATTCGTCAGAGTTTTGAAGAGGCGTTTAAGGCAAAATTTGCAAACAAATTTCAAGACCAAATCGAAGTCGTTTACGTCTACCAAGAAGTAAATCCAACAGTAGAAGGTGTTGATGATATTCCACATCGTGAAAAACCTTGGGGAACTGGTCACGCAGTTTTGGCAGCAAAAGACGTTATCAATGAACCATTTGTGGTGATTAACGCTGATGATTATTATGGTGTTACAGCTTATCAAACGGCATTTGACTTCTTTATGAATGGTGTTTCTGAAAGCTGTTATGCAATGGTTGGTTTTGTTTTAGATAAAACATTGTCAGATAACGGAACGGTTAATCGTGGAATTTGTAAAACGGATAAAAATGGGAGTTTGGTTGATGTTGTCGAACGCTTGAAAATCCGTCGTGAAAGCGATGGACAAATTTATCATACCGATGAATTTGACGGAAAAGATTATCCATTAAAAGATAAAGATGTTGCTTCGATGAATTTCTGGGCTTTTCATGCTAACTTCATGGATGCTGCATACGAAATGTTTGTCGATTTTGTAAAAGCAAATAAAGAAAATACTCGCTCAGAGTTTTATATTCCTTTGATTATCAACAATTTGATTCAAAGTGGAGAAATAGATTTGCAAGTATTGAAGTCAGAAGATAAATGGTTTGGTGTAACTTATCAAGCAGATAAACCGATGGTCGTAAATGCTTTGAAAAACTTGGCAGATAATAATGTTTATCCAAGCCCACTTTGGTAGTTTTCGCAAGTATGAAATACAAAGTATTTAGAACTATTTTCAAAACGTCATTTTACCAGCCATTCTCGGTTTAAAAAATTTTATAATGCGTTTTATAAAGAATTGATGCTTTTAATGACTTTTTTGCTTAAATAAGAACATTCGACAGGCGATTTTAAATCGAATGTCGTCAACTTAAGGAAAAGAACTAAGTTTTT
>JBGCFH010000344.1:0-5532 GCA_045106825.1 Saprospiraceae bacterium
GAATTTTCCAAACCGATACGTTTCGCACCAGGACGAATATATTTACTAAAATGAGCCAAGGTGTAATAAATCGGTGTATAATAAACTTCATCAGCTTCTGTATCTACGATAACTGGAGCAACACACCAGTTTTTAAACCAATTCGGTCCACCTTGACGATCTAAAACCATATTCCAATCAACCCAACCATCAACATGATTATTTAAGCAACCGATAATATCACGAGCATAACGATAGACAGGAACGTACTTTGGGTGCATCGGTTTGTCCTTATCTGGAGCCCAATCCCAGCCCCAATCTGTTCCTTCTTTTGACCAATACCATTTGTCATCTTGCCAATGTGGAATTTCGGAATCGACACAAGCTTCTGATTGAATGATATATTTATTTGGTGCTTTTTCATGTGCATATTGCAACTCATCAGGAAATACTTCATACGTACTTGCGTACCAATGTATAGCAACACCATCGAAATATTTTGAAGTCGCTTCGTTTTGATACATATCATCGACCCATTCCTTTAAGTGTTCTCGGTTTTGGTCATAACCCAAAATATTTACTTCCCCTTTTCCATCTTTTTCTAATTGTGGCCCTAAATGATTCTGTACAAAATCGGTCATTTCCGCAGGAGAATAGTGCATACTTTCCCAATTGTTACCATTTCCCATCGGTTCGTTTTCTACGGTTAATCCCCAAATATCAATTCCTTCTGCTTTGTATGCATCCAAATATTTTGAGAAAAACAATGCCCAAGTGTCATAGTATTCAGGCAATAATTTTCCTCCAACCCATTCTTTATTATCTTTCATCCACGGCGGAGCTGTCCAAGGTGAAGAGATGATTTTGAATCCATCTTTAGAAATCGCCATTGCGTCTTTAATCATCGGAATAATATCGTCTTTATCCTCTTCGATAGAAAAGCTTTTTAACTCTTTATCACCTTCGACTGGTGCGTAAGAATATTGACTCAAAGAAAAATCACAAGAGTTGATATGTGTTCTTGTCAATGAATAGTTTGCACCACTTTCTCCAAAGTAGGCTTCTAATACTTTTTCTCGGTTTTCTTTGCTTAAATTATTTAATAAATAAGCCGTTGATTCTGTAAAAGACCCACCAAAACCTGTTATTGTCTGATATTTTTGTTCAGGATTTAGTTTGATTTTAATGTCCGCTTCTTCTATTGAAAAATCTGAAATTTGTGTAAGTTGATTTCCTTCAGCTGAAGTTTCATATACTTCTACTTCCAAAGATGTTTTATCACTGCACGCACTTAGTATGCTAAATACAATCATAAAAAAACTGATTTTTGAAAATGTCTTTATCATAAATATGATTTTAATAACTAATTAAATATTCTCTATATAAAACGGAATAGCAATAAAGATTTTGACATAAAAAAAGGTCGAACGCTAAAAACGTTCGACCTTTGCATTAAAATAAGGATTAATGTTAAATTATTAACCTCTTGCCAATACTTCATCAACTAAACCATATTCTTTAGCTGCTGGAGCTTTCATCCAGTTATCACGATCACAATCTTCTGAAATCTTCTCATAAGGTTGACCAGTATGATTTGCTAAAATATCATACAATTCTTTTTGTAATTCTTTGATTAACTTGTATGAAATTTCCATATCAGAAACTTGACCTTGCATTCCACCTAACGGCTGATGAATCATCACACGACTATGAGGCAAACAAGTTCTTTTACCACTTGTTCCAGCAGCCAAAAGCACTGCACCCATTGATGCTGCCAAACCTGTACAGATTGTCGCTACATCTGGAGAAACGTACTGCATCGTATCATAGATTCCTAAACCATCAATTACAGAACCTCCAGGACTATTGATAAACATTTGAATATCACGTTTTGGGTCAGTTGATTCTAAGAAAAGCATTTGAGCCTGAATGACGTTAGAAACGTAAGAATTGACAGGTACGCCCATGAAGATGATTCTATCCATCATTAAGCGAGAAAATACATCCAAACCAACTATATTCATTTGGCGTTCCTCTATTACATTTGGTGTAAATCCTTGAATATTCGGAACTCCAGAAGTAGAATTGTCCATATAGTTTTCAAGGTGCATGCTACTCATGCCCAAATGTTTGACCGCATATTTTTTAAACTCATTTTGGTTAAACATAGCAACCCATTTTTTAGAAATGCTTTTTATGGATATTTAATATTTGTTGATTATATCAAGCAAATTTGGATTCATAAAAAGCAATTAATCATGAAATATTTATATTAAGTAAATAATATTATTTAATAGTGATTAATAATAAAAATCAATATTATTCTACAAAATACCTATATCAATTATCAATTATTTGTCCAAATCTATAATTTAACAAACAACCATCTAATTGACAGGTTTATCTTGTCAAGATGACAGTTTGTTATTCTTTTTGTTCATTATCATCTTTTTTAGGTTCATATTCTTCTAATTGTGCTTTTACAGATAAATTCGATACTTTTATTATCTCACCAGCTTTATATTGATACAGTATGTACTGATCCTCTTTTTTTGAGCCACCTTTAGGAATTGCTTTACATACCCAATCTCCGACACGTTTTCCATTCTTATAATTTCCTGTCCAAACCTCTTCCTGTTCTTCTCCAAATTTCCTTATTTCATAGTAACCTTGCATTTTTCCATCTCTCATAACACCTTGTAGAATATGATTTCCTTCGTTATCAAATAGATTAACAACACCACGAATTTTTCCATTTAAAACAGTTAATTTTGCTTTATAACCTGACTTATCAATTGTTTCAAATAGTTCTAAATATTCTAATCGAGCGTAAGCTATTTCATCCAAATAGGATTTAATAACTGCAAAAGAAGTATCTGAAAACGGAATTATATAATCACAAAAACCAATATTTTTTTTATTTAAATCCGAAAAAATTAAATAGCGTTGTCCTTTTTCTAACTGAAATGAACAGGAAGTGACACAGTCAGAATATAAGGTCTCTTTGACATTCAATTCACCTTTATAACTATCATCAATAAAAAACTGGTACTCAAATTTATTATTATCTCCACAGGCTTTAGTTGACATAACTGTACCTAAAAAAACGTGTTTGGACTCTAATAAATACATAAAGGAATTGTCATGTTTTTGGCATTTACAAGCTTCTACTGTTGTATTCAGTGTTAAAATACTGATCAATACAAATAATATTTTCTTCATTATAATGTTATGATTAATCTTGTTGTCAATTATTGAAATTAGGGTTATATCGAAACTTTTATTTAGAAAATAAATATATTAAAAAAGAGGTTTAAACTCATTATATTTTTAATAAATCTTTATTCTAAATAAATATTTTGATAAAACCTTTTCAAACGATACAAAAATATTATCAATTTATGGAATCCTCTTATAATTTGAATGAATTTGACTTAATTCTAATGAATTATTGACAATTACCAATGATATTTCCTTGTTTATCAATTAAATAACACTTTCGACCCTTTTGTACTTTCGCAATTCCGTCTACAAAAAAGTCAATTTTTTTATATTTGAATGGAATTACAATTTCGCCACTTGTATCAATAAATCCCCATTTTTCTCCTTTTAAAGCTTTCGCTACGCCATCTCTGAAGTCACTGATTTCATCATATTTCATATCTATAACTTCTTCACCATCTTCATCAATAAATCCCCATTTTCCTTTTTGTTTAACTTTCAATAAGCCCTCCGCAAAGTGTTTTCCAATATCTTCATATTCTAAAGGAACAACTATTTTTCCATCGTTATTGATAAAGCCATATTTTCCATCTTTTGATACCCGAACTAATCCTCGATAAAAATTTCCTGCATCATCATATTCGACAGGAATTACGATGCCACCGTTTTTATTTACAAAACCATATTTAATATCATCATCATTATCGCTTTGAATACTCACTTGTGCCAAACCATATTGAAACCTCTGAATTTGATTATACTTGATAGGAATAACAAGCTTTCCATCATAATTAATTGCGCCCCAATTATTATTCTTATAAACGAAGGCTAAACCATGTTTAAAAGGTTTTAAATTAGCGTATTGATGCGCTAAAATGGTCTCTCTTTTTGGAGAAATAAAGCCAAAACCCTCACGATTTACTGCAATACTTCGACCTTCTCGAAATGCTCCAATACTTTGATATTCAAAAGGAATAAGCACTTGTTGATTCTTATCAATTAATCCCCATCCATTTACCTTTTTTACTCTTGCTGCGATTAATTGAGGTTGTCTTGTATCTTCATAAACATTGGAGAATGAACGAGCGACTTGATATTCTATCGGAATGACAACTTCTCCTTTTTTATTAATAAAACCCCATTTGAACTGTTTGGAAACAGCCGCTAAACCATGAGAAAAATCCCGTATTTTTTCATACTCAAATGGTACAATAATCTCATTTTTAGGATTAATAATACCATAAACATCACCTTTTTTCGCAATGCTTAATCCTTTGGAAAAAGATTGTAATTCGTTATATTCTATCGGAATTACTATTTCGTTATTTTTATTGATTGCACCATATTTTCCATTTTGCCGAATAACGGCTAAATCTTCTGAAAAAGAATACACAAAATCGTATCGGAAATCGATAACTGTTTCACCATTAGGATTAATAAAACCCCATTTGTTATTATCACGTACAGCCGCTAAATTTTCAAGGAATGATTCAGCATAATAGTATTTGATAGGAATAACTATTTCCCCTTTTTTATTAATAAAACCATATCTTCCATCTTTCTCAACTCGGGCTAATCCATCTCGAAAATTACTGATATAATCATAAATAATAGGAATAAAAGCGGAATCCTTTTGGTTAATAAATCCCCAAAGTTCATCTAAAGAGACTAATGTTATACTATCAACGAAAGATGATGCATAATCATACTTTAATGGAATTTCCCATTCTAATTTCGTATTCAAAAAACCATATCGATCATTATTCTTGACTAATGCTAAACCATTTTTAAATGGTTCAATTTTGTCATAGATAGTTGGCATTAATTCCTTTCCATTGATATGAGCGATTCCATATAAGCCTTTTCGTTTTACCGCAAATAGAGAATCTGATAATGATAAATGATGAGGTATTTCTACAAAATCATAGCGTTCACTCCAAGTTGATATTCGTTTTTTGATTTCGTTTTCAAAATGATAGGATTTTTGAGCGAAGGTTTGTAAGCTGATGAATATCAGTATTAGCACTAATTTATATTTCATGTTATACATTTTAAGTTTAATATCTTGTAAAGTGTAAAACTTTTTGAGAATTTCCTAATGATTTTTTCATTCTTTAAACAAGAATCTGAACACAATGATTTTTTTGAGAAAATATTTTTGATGAAAAATTTACACTTTTGCTATTAATTTAAAACGGCTTTCTTATAAAAAATTAAACGTGTAAAAATTGTATTATTTGAACCACAAAAGGTACAAAAGACACAAAAGGAATTCACAAAAGAGTGAAAATAAAATAACTTTTGTGAAAACACTTTTGATACTTATGTGCC
>JBGCFH010000345.1:0-5151 GCA_045106825.1 Saprospiraceae bacterium
GAAACGGAACAGCAGCAGGAACAGAATTTTTGGCGTATATGGCTCCTCCAGGCAACGAAGGAAATGTAATCAATCCTTTTACGGGAACAAACGATTTAACAAAATCTACACACTTATATATTTTTGCGAAAGATAGTGCGAATGTAACTGTTGTAGATGCAGGAACTAATGGACAAGTAATCAGTAGAACTTATGCTATCGCAGCAGGTCGTTACATTGATTGTGCATTGAATTTGGCAGAATGGAAATCAATTTATAATGGTGATGGTAATCCAAATTCTGGCCCTGACAGACCATATTTGTTAGTGACTTCTGATTCTGAAGTTGGTGTTTATAATACGAACTTCAACGATAACTGGATGGCATATTACGGAACATCAAAAAAACAAGATTTTTCAATTGGTGGTACTGTTACTGATCCAAGTTTTGGTTTTATAAATGACTGTTTTAATATTGGAGATACTGCAATTGTTCAAAACCAATTGACCTTTAATAATACACAATATGATTTGGTTAATCCAACAGTAGAAGTTAGAGTTCCTGATGGTGCTGTAGTATTATATTCAAAGTTAGAGGACATCACGACGAATCAAGTATATATTGGGAGTATCAATATTCATCCTGTTAGTGGATTAACAACGATTACTTTCACAGGTTTGTCTGATTTCACACCTTCAAATACTTATGAAATAGAAACAGGTTTGACTTTAGCAATTAATCATTACAATGGTCAATTGATTACGGATAGAACATTACTTACGGCTGAAACAATTATTTCGGGTACGTTTGATGGTGAATTTCAACAAACAACAGAAGCAACGGGTGTTTTGATTTGTAATGATATTTCATTACCTGAGAACATTGTTACACCAGAAGCTAATACTTGGTCAGTTGCTTGGGGCGATTATAACAATGATTGTTATCCTGATTTATTTATTGCAAACTATGATTCAGCTGAAGCTAATATTTTATATAAAAATAATGGTGACGGAACATTCTCAGAAGTTTTTGTAAGTTTATTTGCCAATGATACAACAAGTTCAACAGTAGGAACTTGGGGCGATTATGATAATGATGGTGACTTGGATTTATTTGTAGCAAATAACATTGGTTCTGGAAATTATTTATACAGAAATGAAAATAATGGACAATCTTTCACAAGAATCTACAATGATCCTATTGTAAATGATTTGGGTTATGCTCACGGTGCGACTTGGGTTGATTATGATAATGATGGCTTCTTAGATATGTTTACAGCGGAATTTTTCGCAACTCGCTTTAATAATTTATACAAAAATAACGGTGACGGAACATTCACAAAAAATACAACAGCAGCAATTACTTTAGACGCAGCTTCTTCAGTAGCAGGTGTTTGGGGAGATTATGATAATGATGGTGACCAAGATTTATTTGTAGCAAATACAAATAATGAAAATAACTTCCTTTACAGAAATGATGGCAATGGTAATTTTACAAAAATTACAACTGGTGCAATCGTTAATGATGGTGGACAATCTGTTGGTGCATCTTGGGGCGATTATGATAGTGATAATGATTTGGATTTGTTTGTAGCGAACTCAGGTCAGCAAAATAATTTCTTATATACAAATAATGGTGACGGAACATTTACGAAAGTAACAACTGGTGCAATCGTTAATGATGGTGGACATTCTCATGGTTCTTCTTGGGCAGATGTAAATAATGATGGTTGGTTAGATTTATTCGTAGCGAATGATCAAAATTCTGTGAATTATTTATATATGAATAATGCTGATGGAACATTCTCTAAAATGGATCATCGTTTATCATTATTCACAACAGGCGGTGGAAATTCATTTGGTTCTGCTTTTGCAGATTTTGATAACGATGGTGATTTAGATTTATTTGTAGCGAATCACGCTAATCAAGGTAATGTTTTGATTCAAAACTATAGTCAAGCAAGTTCTAATGCTAATTTTATAAATATTAAATTGACAGGAACAAATTCAAATGCTTCTGCAATTGGTGCTCATATTGAGTTAAAAGCAACAATTAATGGAACACCAACTTGGTTAGTACGTGAGGTTTCAGGTTTGACAGGTGGTGGAATCGGTGGCCAAAACGACTTGAGAGTTCACTTTGGTTTAGGTGATGCAAGTGTGATTGATTCAATCATTGTGACTTGGCCTTCAGGTTTCAAACAAATTGAAACAAATGTAACAATTAATCAAGGTTGTTACGCAATTACAGAAATTGCAGGAGGAACAGTTTCAGGAACAGTTTTTCATGATATAAATAAAAATGGAACACAAGAAAGTAATGAGCCAGGAATACCAGGAATTACGGTATTAGTACAAGAAACAGGAATGAACTTAGTGACTGATGATAATGGATATTATGAAGTTGTTTTAAATACAGGAACATATACATTACAGCAGTTTCCTGGTGCAAACTGGTCACAATTCTTACCATCATTGAATGGAAATCTTACAGTGAATGTAACACAAATCGGAGCTGACTATCCAAATAATGACTTTGCAGATACGGCTTCATGTTTGAATCCTGACTTGGTAGTAGAGTTGAATACAACAGCATTGCGAGTAGGCTTTGAAAATGTATATGCTATAACTTATCGTAACATAGGAACGACAGAAGCTACAAATGTGAATTTATCAGTTGACTTTGGTCAATATGTGATTCCGATTAATGCAAACTTACCTTGGGATAATGTAAGTGGAACAACTTATACTTGGAATTTAGGTACAGTCACAATGGGCGAAGCATTCACAATAATTATTGCGGATTCGGTTTCTACTAATGCAACTATTGGTGATATGATTACAGTAACAGGTAGCATTACTTCAAATGAAAACGAGTGTAACGCTACTGATAATCAAGCAATTGATATTAACGAAGCTGTTGGTGCAATTGATCCGAATGATATTACAGCTTATCCAGGTGCGTTTATTAGTTATGATCAAGAGTTGACTTACAGAATTCGTTTCCAAAATGTTGGTAATACAGTTGCAAATCGTGTAATTGTTCGTACAGAATTACCTGAGAATTTAGATATTGAAACGTTATTAAGAGGTCAAGTTAGTCATCCTGCAATCTTTAGTATCGAAGATGAACGTACTTTAGTTTGGGATTTCCAAAATATCAACTTGATTGATAGTACAACTAATGAGGAAGAAAGTCACGGTTTCATTTGGTTCAAAGCAATGCCTATCGCTGGTATTCAAAGTGGAGAAACTATTGAGAATTTTGCAACAATCTTTTTTGACAACGCTGAACCGATTGTAACAAATACTGCAAAAGTAACGATTACAGGTTCACAAGAAACAGGTAGTTTGTCTATCTTCCCGAATCCTGTTGGAAATACGCCAGTTACTTTGAAGTTAGAAGATGTTGATTTTGATTCTGATGAGCGTATCGAAATGGTACAGATTTATGATGTAAGAGGTGTATTAGTACATGTTGAAAACGGTTTCGATAACAAACAAGTAGAATTGTTACCATTAGATTTACCAACAGGTCAATACTTCATCGAAGCATATAGCAATGAAGGAAATCGCTTTGTAGGTAAAATGATGAAAAAATAAGATAAAAATATTTTTAGGTTTAATTAGTAAGTCCTTGATGATTCATTTCATCAAGGGCTTTTTTGTGGTTAGAATCTTGATTACAAAACTAATTATCCATAGAAAAAATAAGAATATCTTGATATTTCAAAGTTAGTTAAGGAAATTGTGCGATAATTCAGAGAAAACGATTTTCTTATAAAAATCAACTTGTCGAAATAACAAATTCTGAATAAAGTAATGATGAAAACCAATTGTGTGAATCGTTTGTCATCAATCAATAAAATAATCAATCAAACAAAAAAAAATGATAATACGCTCAAAAGCACCGTTACGGTTAGGTTTAGCAGGAGGTGGAACAGATGTTAGTCCGTATTCGGATATTTATGGTGGTGCAATATTGAATGCAACGGTGAGTTTGTACGCTTATGCGACTATTGAACCAACGAATGATGGAAAGATTACTTTACATGCTGCGGACATAGACGAAAAACAGGTTTTAGATGCTACCGAATTTTTAGAAATTGATGGAACATTAGAATTACTAAAAGGTGTTTATAACAGAATCGTTAAAGATTTTGCGAAAAAACCATTGAGTTTTAAGTTGACTACTTTTGTGGATTCTCCTTTCGGTTCAGGTTTGGGTACTTCTTCGACGATTACGGTTGCTATCATCGGGGCTTTCGCCGAATGGTTAAATTTGCCTTTAGGCGAATATGATATTGCTCAACTGGCTTATGAAATCGAACGAGTAGACTTAGCAATGGCTGGTGGAAAACAAGATCAATATGCAGCGACTTTTGGAGGATTTAACTTTATGGAGTTTTATGCTGATGATAAAGTTATCGTTAATCCACTACGAATCAAAGAAGATTATAGTAATGAGTTAGGAATAAATCTCTTACTTTTTCATACAGGAACTTCTCGCCTTTCGGCAAAAATAATTGAGAAACAAGCTAAAAATTTCGGTCAGAAAAAAGCCAATAAATCTGTCGAAGCCGCTCACAAACTAAAAGAACAAGCCATCATGATGAAAGAAGCTTTGCTTACTGGTCAGTTTGATAAATTAGGCGATATTCTGGATTTTGGTTGGCATTATAAAAAACAAATGGCAGCAGGAATCTCAAATCCTGTCATTGACGAAATCTATGCAACGGCTCGAAAAGCTGGTGCAAGTGGCGGAAAAATCTCGGGTGCTGGTGGCGGAGGTTATATGATTTTTTATTGTCCAAAAAATACTCGTTATAATGTTATGAAAGCATTAGCACCTTTCGGTGGGGTTTTTAAACGATATAAGTTTACTAATAAAGGATTGACAACTTGGAAGTTTGTCTAATCCTGAAATATGGTTATAGATATTATAAATAAAAAAGACGAAAAGAGGTTGTCTCAAAAGCCAGAAAAAAGAACAAGTTTACTAAAGTAAAAAAACTTTAATAAACTTAAAATTAATAGACTTTATTCTAAAATGGTTTCGTAATGAATGGGAATTTAGATTTTATTGCTAATCGAGGCGGCAAAAACGGAGTGTAGCCTTGCTACATGAGTATTTTGCTAACAGCCTGTCCCGAAACCTCGTGGAAAGAGTAGC
>JBGCFH010000346.1:0-4391 GCA_045106825.1 Saprospiraceae bacterium
ATTGGCTCACTATCTAATATAAATACTTCTCGTTTATCTGGATGTACTAAAGCTCCACAAAGCATATTATGATGATAAGTGATACTTCCATTTGAATGATGTTTTGTTAAGCATTTATCACAACTACAATTTTTTGAACTGAAATGCTGTACACCATCATTTGATACAATCAAATATCTCTTTGACCCAATTTTATATTGATACTCTTTTGCGAAACCACTCTGTTCAAGTAGTTTAAACTGCTTAGAAAAATAATTCCGTATAAAATTTGGATTTACTTTATCTAAAATATTACGCATCTGAGCATCAGTACTCATTTTTTGGATACCAAAAACTTGTTTCAAATTTGCTTTCTCTACTTTATTTTGTTTTTCAAAACTTAATAATGAAGGATGTTTTAAACTAAACATTGCATAACCACTCATTAAAATATCTTTCAATTTGTGACTACTATTTCGGGCTCTTTTATCTTTAACCTCACCAAAGAGGGCAACCAATTTTGAAATTTCAACATCCATACTTATTCTACTTCGTACTGATTGATATTTTGTTTTCATAAGGCTATTTTCGTAATTTTATTTCTATATACAAAAAATCCAAATTAGAAACTGCTGATAATGGTATTTGGTATCAGGTATTTGATTGAAAATCAATGGAGTACCAAATATCATCGTAACAGATTTCATTTTTTACAATTTTCATCGAAAATCACAAAATTTTTCAGAGAACCAATTTTTCTTTATAAAACTAACTCTAATAGATAACTTGGCTGCTCATAAATTAACTGCTTTATATGATATTTATTCACCACAAAAGAGCAAGAGCAATAATTAATAGATTAGAAAATTGTTCAGCCGTTAAGATATGAATCATGGCTTAATATTGCGGAAAATGAATTGAGCATATAAACATGGATTGAAAAATAGGATTGATTCTAAAGAAGAAAGAAACTCTTTATTAAAACTGTTTTTATGTCGAATATTAATGATTGGAAAAGTAAAATCAATCTAATAATCAAGCAATTAAACGACAAGAGTTGTTTAAAAGATAGGAATACTTTTTTCGTATTTTGAAATATCTACTGAAACGGTTTCTACTCACACCTCATAACTCAAACTCGGTTGCAACCATTTCTCTGCTTGATAAATTTCATTGTTTCTATGGAAAAGTTTTGAAAACATGTAAAGTCTAAATAATCAAAATTTCAAACTTTTCCTTACCTTTAATCATCAAACAATACCAATAAAAATGATACAAACAGAAGCCTATTTTAACAATATTCAAGAAACTTTACTCAAAGAACTTGATACAGCGAAACGGAGTATTTATGTTGCCGTTGCTTGGTTTACGGATACTAAATTATTTGACGTTTTAATTGATAAATTACAAGAAGGCGTAAATGTTTCTATTGTAATTGTCAAAGATGATATTAATGATAAATCATGGAACAATTATGATAGAATTACGCAAAACGGCGGACAGTTTTTTGCAATTTCAGATACGTTGATGCACAATAAATTTTGTGTGATTGATGAGCGAGTTGTGATTACAGGTTCTTATAATTGGACGTATAAAGCAGCAACACAAAATCTTGAAAACATCATTGTTACGTACAATGATTATGACCTTTCGCTCAAGTTCGTTCAACAGTTTCAGCAGATAACAGGACAAGGAAAAACGCCAAATAATCAAGTTAATCACAATCGAGTTATCAAGCGTTTTCAGGTGATTAAAAACTTATTATTGTTGGAAGAAGATGAGTTGATTGGTTCACAATTGGCGAAGTTGAAACAGGAAGGAACGACCGAAATTATTCCGCAAGTCGAAACTGCGATTAAAAATCGACACTTTGCGGATGCGATAGATTTGATGGATACTTTTATTACGCAAAGTAGCCGATTGACCGTTTTTGAAGATCCGATGATTGCAGCTTTGTTATTGGAAATCAAGGATTTAGAATATCGCTTATTGGCAGTTGATAATACGATTGCAGAAAAAGAAAAGATTTTACGAGCGTATAATTTAGAATTTGATGCTTTTTTAGGAGCGTTGATTTTGGAAATTTATTATTTAAAAAACGAATATCATTTCCGAAACCGACAAGAAAGTCAATATTCAGAAAGCGAATATCAACAAGCAAAACAGGAATACGAAGAATACAGCGAACAGCGAGAAACTTTAGCGGAAGAAGAAACGCACGAACTCACGGAAGCGGAACAAAAGGAACTCAAAAAAGCCTACAAAAAAGCAGCTTTATTGTGTCATCCCGACCGTGCAGCAGACGAGTTTGAAGCAGCAGCGGAAGAAACTTTTAAGGCATTACAAAATGCGTATCAAAGTCAGAATTTAGCAGCCGTTCAAGAGGTTTTAAATAATGTAGAAAAAGGTATTTTTACAAAAGGAAAAGCCGGATTACAAACGATAGAACAGCTACAACAAAAGGTTCAATTGTTCCGACAAAAGCTACAACAAAAAGAAGAACAACTACAAACTATCGAAAACAACGAAAGCTATCAAACCGCTATCAATACCGATGATTGGACAACTTATTTTGAAACCTTAAAAACCGACTTAGAAAATGAAAAAGCATTCTGGGAATCCAAACTTGCCGACTAAAACGGGCAATTATCTACCGAATATCGAACAAACCAAACAGGTTATTCAACAAGCAACAATCAATGATAAAGCCTTATCGAATCTGCTCAATAGTCGTAATCCCGCCTTTTGGCTCGAAAAAGTACGAGAAGCTTTGAATAGAGAAGCATGGACGGAAGCGACCTTTTATGGTTTAAAAGCTTTATTTTATGATGATAATTTTTATAAAGCAGATATTGTCCTGGCGTATGCTTTTGGGCGTTTGCGTAATATAGATAAAAGCCTTTTTTATATAAAACGGGTTGATAGGTTTGGGGAAATTGAAGCGGAAGTTTATCGGAGTTTGTTGAGTCGGGAGGAGTTGTATTTTTTGAGTGTGTTTTTTGGGATTTTTTGTATTAACTACAATGGTAAATATAACTTTTATGCTAAAAAATTAGAAGAGATTGCACAACCGATTAAGTTAAATTTATTACTGAAAAAATTATCTAATGAAGAATTAATAAAAATTATTTTAGAAAATCCTGATGTTCATTATTTATATTTGAGACATAATCAATTGACAAGTTTACCAAAAGAAATTGGGCAACTTCAAAACCTCACTAAGTTAGATTTGGGTGGTAATAAATTGACAAGTTTACCAGAAGAAATTGGACAGATGCAAAACCTTACTGAGTTAAATTTGAAGTCTAATCAATTGACAAGTTTACCAAAAGAAATTGGGCAACTTCAAAATCTCACTGAGTTAAATTTGAGTTCTACATTAACAAGTTTACCGAAAGAGATTGTGCAATTGACTAATCTTACTCATTTGGATTTAAGTTGGAATCAACTAACCAATTTACCAAAAGAAATTGGTCAATTAACTAATCTCACTTTTTTGTATTTAGATGGAAACGAACTAATAAGTTTACCGAAAGAAATTGGTCAATTAACTAATCTCACTTCTTTGTATTTATCTTTTAATGAACTGACAAGTTTACCGAAAGAAATTGGTCAATTAACTAATCTCACTTCTTTGTATTTAGGAGATTTCAATGATCGTGCTTCTTCTTATTCTCGGAATCGACTAACAAGTTTACCGAAAGAAATTGGTCAATTAACTAATCTCACTTCTTTGTATTTAGATAAAAGTGAATTAACAAGTTTACCAAAAGAAATTAAGCAATTGATTAATCTTACGGATTTGAGTTTAGTGGATAATCAACTAACAAGTTTACCAAAAGAAATTGGACAATTGACTAATCTTACTTATTTGGATTTAGGTTTTAATCAACTAACCAATTTACCAAAAGAAATCGGGCAGCTGAAAAATCTCACTTTCTTAGGCTTGAGGAATAATAACTTTTCAGCACCAGAAAAAGAACGCATCAAAAACCTACTACCAAACTGCGAAATAGAGTTCTAAACACCACAAAAAACGGTGTCGCTTCATTACGCTCAAAATCAAGGGGAAGCGATACTGTTTTTATTAAATCATAGCAATCAAATCTTCAATCGGTTCTTCAATCTTCAAAGCCTCTAATTTTTGAAAAAATGCTTTTTTATTAATTGGTTTGAAGTTTTGTTCTTTTTTTAACTGTTCAATAGACAGTTTTTTTCGCATCGGCTTTGCCAAACGTTCTAAAATATAGTTATTATCGCTTAATTGTTCGACAATAACATCTAATTGCTTCAATTTTCGAGTATCTGTCAAATTGAAGATTTTGTTAATAATTGTTTGTTGTAATATTTTAGCTTCCATCATTTTTCTATTTTTAGCTAATATAACAATTAATTGAGGGTTTTAGGTTCAG
>JBGCFH010000347.1:0-4161 GCA_045106825.1 Saprospiraceae bacterium
CCAATTTTTGAAAGTTGGGATTTATTTAGTTTGACGGTTATTTTTTATAAATTACTGTTTGGAATTCATCCGTTTGCAGCAAGTTGTAATCCGCCTTATGATAAATTGGTGAGTTTACATCAGAAGATTGAAGCAGGTTTATTTGTTCATTCAGCGAGTAAACAGCAACATTTCAAAGTCGTTCCTCCGCCACATCGCAAATTTTCTACGGTCAATTCTGCAGTTCAATCTTTGTTTTTAAGATGTTTTGAAGATGGACACGACAATCCTGATTTACGTCCAGTTGCAGATGAATGGCTTTGGGCGATTGCTCCTTCTCCACAGTTGTCGATTGATAGAAAGTTACCATCAAGAACGCTGAATATTGGTCAAATTACGTATAGTAAACCGTTACAATTAGCAGCAAACGCAACACAAATGTTACCAAGTTTGCCACCGCCAAAGTTGCCTGTTGTGGCTCAAACCAAAATTCAATCCAGCTTAGCTGTTCCAAGAACAATCGCTAGCGGAACAGTTGGTTTATTTTTGCTTTGGGCGTTTGCTTTTGGGATTTCTGGTTCAGCAAGCGGCTTGATTCAAGTTGGAACTTTTCTGGGAACAAGTATGGCAATGTTGTATGCTTACTTTCGTGAAATCCCTGAAAAGAAGGCTCAACTATTGGCAGAACGCAAATTGAAAAGATTACGTGCAGAACGTAAAGATGCAAATAAGGAAATCGTAACGATGAAAGGCCAAATTGCTCGTTTACCAAGTCGTCAACAGCAAGAAGCGAAGTATTTTGAAAAAACACAAAAGCAAAATTTAATTGAAGAAAAACGCAAAATTGAAGTATTGATTCGTCAATTACGTCAATTTTTGGGTGACCATGATAAGGAAGCGAGAGCATTGTTGATGGAAGAAGCTAAGGAAATTCAAGCTTTACAAAAAGAGTTTTTTGGGGATACTTATGTGAAATTTAGACGCTTAACTCGCTTACCAATTGAAGAACAAATTGAGTGGCTCAAAAAAGAACAAAACTCATTGCGGAAACGCATAGAAGCTAAATACCAACAAAAATTGGCGAATGTCGCTCAAGAATCAGAAAAGCATAAACTGGAAGAACGCAAACAGTTAGAAAAGGTATATTTAAATAATATTCAAAGTTTTGAATTAGAAATTAAGAAACTTCGTCAACGTAGAGTAACAGAAGAAAAACGTATGCAAACTGCGAATCAAATCAAAGTCAGTGAGCAATTGCGGAATTATGGAATCCGTGCTAATGCAAAATCTGTTTTCTCTGATAATGGCCCTTTGATTGGTGTGATTTGCGATTATTTGGAAAGAAGCGGGATTCGTTCTGCTGCGGATTTTGTGGATGTTAACAATGAAGGAAAAGTCAAAAAAGTGAATAGTTCAACATTTGAGAAAGTACCTTTTATGACTCTTGAACGTGGCGTTGAACTGAAGAAATGGCTGATTGGTTTGAAAAAAACAATTGGAAATCCTGCGGATTTGACTTCGGAAGAAATCCGTAAATTGGATAAAAAATATGATGATAGTAAATTTAAAAATCAAATTGCTCAATTAAAAAGAGAACACTTACAAGCTGTTAATGATTTAAATCAAAATAATACCGTTGATACTGAACGAGAATATTTGCGAAATGCTTATGAGAAAGAATTATTGACTGCAAATCAAGATATTCAAAACGCCATCAGAACGCTTTCTAATAATCAAGAAGTTTATAATACCAAAAAAGTAGAAATTGAAACTCGGTTTAACAGAAAACATGATGTTATCACTGCAAAGTGCAAAGAATATAGCGAACGTACAAAAGATGAAATCGAAGCGATTAATAATCGTACTTACTTGACTAATAAAGCGATTCTGGATCAAACAGTCGATAATATAAAGTCATCTACTGCACAACGTGATTTAGATGCAATTTTGAATTTTAATCAAAAACAAAAACGATTGAATGAATTGGAACAAGAGTTCTATGAAGTAAAATCAGAAAGTGAAAGTTATCGTAATATTACATTTGAAGAATTTTTGAGAAAAGCGGTTTTGTTTAAGTAATTTTAGTTTAAGTGGTTGAGTAGTTTAAGTGGTTTAAGTAGTTTCAACGAACCACAACTACTTAAACTACTTAAACTACTCAACTACACTTAAATCCATTTCAATATTGGTTTTGGATGCAAAGTTACTGTTCCATTTTTGAATGGTTCAATCGGTTTCCATTCTCCGAAAACTTGTTCTGTAAAATAATCTTCTATAATTTCAAACGATTCAATATTATAATTAGAGGCATCAACAAATTCGGCTTTATATAAAAAAATAATATGATGTCGAGGTGTTCCATCTCGACTATGAAATAGAGATTCGATTACTTCCAAAAACTCAATATTTTTCACTTCGACATTGATTTCTTCCATCATTTCTCTGGCAACAGTTTCATGACTTTTTTCACCAAAATCAATTCCGCCACCTAACGGTCGATAATGAGGTTGACCATTGATTAGATGTTGGCCTTTGGATACTAAAATTTCATTGTTACGCTGTATAATTGTTAAAACCATTGGACGAATTGCCGTTGTTCGGACTGGAGATTCTGCTACTTTCATTCGACTGTATTTTTGTTTGGTTGAAAAAAAGTATCAACTATCTTTGAATTAAAAACGTTTCAAGATTCATTGTGAAAATTATTGATTCTTTGAATTTTGAGCGTTTCCCAAATTTTTTCAGAGAACCAAATTAGTTAAATCATCTGCAACTTGAATTAAATACTAACTCAAATACTTTGCAACAATCGGCACACGTCTTCCCATTCCAAACGCTTTGGTAGAAATCCGCAAAACTGGAGCAGTTTGATAACGCTTAAACTCATTAATATTCACCAAACGTAACGTTCGTTTTACCAAGGCTTCCTCAAAATCCATCGCAATAATTTCTTTTGGGCCTTTCCGTTTTTCGATATATTGAAAAAGAATTTCATCTAAAATATCGTATTCAGGCAAAGAATCAGAATCTTTTTGGTCAGGTCGAAGTTCCGCAGAAGGTGGTTTTATAATCGTATTTTCGGGAATAACTTCACCATCTTTATTCATATAACGAGCGAGTTCAAAAACTTCCGTTTTATACAAATCACCAATCACAGACAAACCGCCACACATATCGCCATACAACGTTCCGTAACCAACAGCCGCTTCACTTTTATTGGAAGTGTTCAACACAATGTGACCGAATTTATTCGACATTGCCATCAAAATCATTCCTCTCGAACGAGCTTGTAAGTTTTCTTCTGTAATATTAAAAGGTTGACCTTCAAACTGTGTTTTCAATGATTCCATATAGGTTTCAAAAATTGGTTTGATAGGAACAATATCGTATTGAACACCTAAATTTTCGGCTAAATCACGAGCATCTTTGATAGAATGATCCGAAGAAAATTGGGAAGGCATTAATACAACACGCATATTTTCAGCACCTAATGCACGAGCTGCAACGACCAAAGTTACCGCAGAATCAATTCCACCAGACAAGCCTAAAATCGCTTTTTTAAACCCTAATTTTCCAAAATAATCCTTTACACCAGTGATAAGTGCATCATGAATCAATGTCATTTTATCTTTCGGCTGTTCGCCAATAATGCTTTTGTTTTCCAGAACATGATCCAATTCATACGACTTGATTTCTTCTTTGAAATAAGACATTTCCTCGAATAATTCACCGTTTGCACACATTACAATTGAGCCGCCATCAAAAATTAATTCTGTTTGAGCACCAACATGATTGACATAAAACATCGGGATTTTGTAGCGATTCACATTCGCACGAACGACATTTAAACGCTCTTTCGCTTGTTTGTAACTAAAAGGCGAAGCTGACAAATTGATAATAAAATCAGGATTTTGTGGCATCATTTCGTCCATTGGACAAATCGTGTACATTGGATTTTCGTTACCAATATTCCAAATGTCTTCACAAACTGTCAACGCAATTCGTTTGCCTTTGTACTCTACGACATTGAACTCATTCGCTGGTTCGAAGTAGCGATATTCATCAAAAATATCATAGGTGGGAAGTAGCGTTTTATGCTGGACAAAATGGATCTTACCTTCCGCCAGAAAATAGACAGAATTATATAAATCCTTCCCTTCCACGACAGGGTTTCGGCTGACC
>JBGCFH010000348.1:0-5368 GCA_045106825.1 Saprospiraceae bacterium
TTACTTTGACTAAATCATACTTCAAACGAGGAAAAGAAGAATTAAGAAAAATTTTATTTAATATCTTTGACTTTGTGACATTCATAAATAAGTCATTAAGGACCGTTAAACCACCAATTAACTTATTTGTCCAGTAGTAAGCTTTTGCAAAATTGTTTTAGGTTAAACAACTGATTTACAGTATTTTAAGTTCATTCTGAAAACTTCAAATTAATTGTACCTGTATTTTTTTGACCAAAAATATCTTAAGAAATTTGAAGTATTTCAGGGTTGATGATAAAGAAAAATTCCTGATTTTAGCACTTAAAAGGATACAATTTTTATAAACAATGATAATAAAAAGAAATCACTTAAATTTAAGTAGTTACTGAAAACTATGTAATCTTTTATAAAAAACCGCTACACCAAAACGATGTAACGGTTTTCAAAATATTTCAAAAGCGGCAAAGGCAATGCCGTTTGCCCTACTCTCATACCTTCCGAATGCGACGTAAACTCTGGTGCATACATACACAGAATTGTTGTCGCACCATTTGAAATTAAAAAACTACAATGTCCAATCTTCAATAATAATATTTTCAATTCGTGTAAAATGCTTAACATTATTTGTAACCATTACTAAACCGTGAGTTACGGCTGTTGCGCCTATCAGCAAATCAAAATCATCAATTGGTGTCCCTAATTTTTGTAGTCTTGCTTTTTCGTCAGCATAAAAATCAATTGCATGAAAAATTGGAATAATTTGAATACCTGTCAAAAAGTTTTCAAGTGCGGTTTGATGTTTTTTAGGATTTCCGCTTTTCGCAATACCAAATTTTAATTCTGCTAAAGTAATTTCAGATATTAAACAGTCATCGGCAGTCAGTCCTTTGAATTTTTTGTCTAATTCAAATTTGCCCTTCATATAAAAAATAGCAATATTGGTGTCTATTAAATACTTTTTCAAAATAACTCTATTTGACGGTTAAATATTCGGCTACTTCTTATATCTTCTATCATTTCTTCTGCAGTTTCTTTGGTATCTAACGCACCAAATGCTTTTTCAAATGAAGAAGTTTTTTTATTCAAATCGGTCTTAACCAAATTGGTTAATTGAGCAATTAAATCTAACTTATTGTTGGTGCTTAGATTATTAAAAAGCATCATATAGCCTTTAATAATTGATTTATCAGTGTTTGTTATATTCATTTCTCTGTTTTTTATCTTGTTTGTAAATGAATTTTAAGGTATTTTTTAAATCAAACATTAAATGTATAGTGTCCGTTCCATTTTATAAAGATACGAAAATTATTATACCAATAAAAAACCGCTACACCAAAGCGATGTAGCGGTTTTCAAAACTAGACATAATTAGTGTAATTAGTGTCGAAACTACTCAATCGTCACTCGCACACCTTCCGAATGAGAAGTAAACTCAGGAACATACATACACTGAATCGTCGTTACAATTGAATTCATTAAAAATACCAAATGTAAAACTACTTTTCGTAAGATTCAATATACTCACCTAACTACTATTTGAAAAAATATTCATTTTCCCCAAAATATCACATTTGCAAACACCTATTTTTATTTTTATTTTTATCTTGTTCGCTTTATAAAATAAAATCTATTTTTCAAGCATCAAAAATATAAAATATGGACTTAGTTACATTAACAAATACCGTTTATATACTCACCAAAAAGGTTTTTACAAGTGAAGTTGGACGTAAAATAAAAGACGATTTCAAAGGTGCTTTTAGTGGAACAGCTATTGAACTTTGGGAAAAAATTAGTCCAATTTTTATTGAAGTGATAGAAGACGAAGAAAAACCGTCAAAAGCGGTTAAAAATCTTCGTAAAGATGAAAACGATGCAGAAGCAGAAAAACGAATAAAAGGAAAAATCGAAAATGAACTGTACGAAAATGATGATTTAAAAGCCCAAATTGAAGCGATTTTAGAGAAAGCGAAGCAGGAAGGTGACGAAGAAACAAAAGGTATTATTATCAATAATAGCAAGAAGTTTTTTACAGGTGGAGTAAGTGGTGGAACAATCGTTTTTGGCGATTATCATGGAGAGAAAAAGGATTAATAAATTCATTTAAAATAGATAGATGCCTAAACCTATTGAAAATAGTGAAAAATTTATAACTGATGGTGTTTCAGGAGGGAAAGTTGCTTTTAGAGATTTATTTGAATCTATTGTATTGAATATCAATGGAAGCATTAAAGATGACCCTTATTATGGTAAGTTTGAAAGAGGAAACCCTATCTATGATTACTTTATTTCGATAGATAGGAAAAATATTATTGATGAATTAAGAGACCACTTTTCTCAAATTAATTGTGGACATACAAATTGTCCAATTATTGCTTTCAAAACAGCAGCGGAACATCAACCTGATTGGCTATTTGATAGGTTTTATTCTGATTTGGTAGAACGAAATAATGATGATTTTAATCCTATAACCTATAATCTGATAGACGAAATTAAAATAAAAGAAATACATCGAATCTTTAAATATCAGTCAGGAAAAGAATATATTAAAAATTTATCGGATAACAAATATCACTTAATTCATATTAAAGTAGATATAGATAATGAAGATTCAAAGTTACATCAATTCATATCGGATTTTTGCCATTATTGGAAAGAGAAACCTGAAAATATAAAATGTTTAATTTTCCTTTCTGTAAAACTAAGAGCATTTAAAAAACGAACTTTCTTCCAACGAATGTGGCCTAAAAAGAAACAACATCACTTACCAAATATGCACTTAATTGAAGAATTAGAATGGGTTCAAAAAACAGATATTGACCGATTTTTTGAAAATCATTTTAATTGTTTTCCAAGTATAAGCAAAACAAAAACACAATATTCTATTCAAGAAAGTTGGAAGTTATTTGCGATAGAAATTGATAAAATCATCGCTGCAAGAAAATCTAAACAAAACTAAAAACTAACCAAACCACAATGATAAATACAAGCTATTTCAATAACATAGACAAATATTATTTCACACCTGAACTCATAGACGCAGTTCGAGTAGCAGATTTTTTAGGAAAACCCTTATTACTTACAGGCGAACCTGGCACAGGAAAAACGAAATTAGCCGAAGCTTTGGTGCAAGTTTTTGGAAAAGTTTGGAAAGGTAACGTTCTTAAACGAACTTTTAATACAAAATCTGTTTCCATTTATAAAGATCTGCTTTACACTTATGAACAATTGAAGCATTTTCAAGATGTACAATTGAAAAATGAAAAAAATGAAGGTAGTGATTTTGAAACTGAATATATCAGTTACGGTGCATTAGGTGAAGCGATTAAAGATAAAGCAAATCGAAGTATTGTCTTGATTGATGAAGTCGATAAAGCACCTCGTGACTTTCCGAATGATTTATTAGACGTCTTAGACCAAACGACATTTGAAGTGCCTGAACTCAAAAAGGAACTGCCAAATACTTGGCAATTTGAAGCGGATAAAAATAAAAAGCCGCTTATCGTCATTACGTCAAATTCTGAAAAATCTTTGCCTGATGCTTTTTTAAGGCGTTGTGTATATCATCATATCGCTGTACCTAAAGATGATAAGTTGCAAAGTATCTTAATGATGCACTTTGCCGAAGATAAGGTGAAACCACATTTTGATAAAATTAATGCTTTCTTTGAAAAAGTACGCAGCCAACTATATCGCAAAAGTCCTGGTACTGCGGAGTTGATTTCATGGTTACAAGTAATGCAAAATCAGAATTTTCCTTTTGATAAATTGAAATGGGGAAACGTAGATGATTTGAGCGAAAGCGAACTGAAAACACTTCATTTGTCCTTTTCGATTCTGGCGAAAAAACAGGAGGATTTTGAAACGATTCATAAAGCACATTAGTAACGACAATTTATTCATCAGTTAATCCTTATAAGACTAAGGTGACTAAAGTCGTCTCTATAAAAATGACAGAAAAACCAACATATCACTTCGACTTATCAGGTTTTCTAAATCGACTATCCAATGACGGATTTCATATTGGTGTAGATACCCATATCTTAATTCAAAAGATTATTGCTTATTTACCATCGAACTACGAGCCTAAACAATTGAAAACTTTATTGATGCCGATTGTTTGCAAATCTCAAAATCAGCAGATATATTTTCTGAAACATTTTGAAAATTTTATAAATGATGATTATAAAAAACAAAATGTTAAAGAGAGTAGTGATAATCAAAAGGAAAAATTTCTTCAAGAAGGAGAAGCTTTAGAGATAGAAAATAAAGTTGCGATGGTCTTTTGGATTATCGGAATTATATTGTTATTCATAATAATTGGAGTATCTTTTTATATTGTTTTAATTGAACAAATTAATGTAACCAATCAAGTAGAACAAGTAGAAGAATTAAAACCTTCTGATACTGATTTTTTTGAGAAAAAAAATAATTTTTTTATACATAATAACAAACCATTATTGATATACACACTACTATTTCTATATACTTTAATTGAAATAGTAACTATATTTTATTCAAAAAAGAAGGATGATTTAGTTGCTAAACAACATCATAACACAGTCCCCGATTTAGTTCATAAACTTTATTTAAATCTTAATTCTATAAATTTCACGGACACTTTAAAAAAGACAATTATAAGATTGCGAACAAGAGAACCTTTAGGAATTATACATTTAGATTTAAAAAGAACGATAAAGGCAAGTATTAATAATCTGGGCTTTTTTTCTGCGAGATATAAGGAGCATACTCAATACACAGAATATTTAATTTTAATAAAAGCGGATAACATTAATGATCATAGTGCACAATTATACAATACTTTTTATGAAGAATTATTATATCATAATATTCCTGCAAAACGATATTTTTTTAGAACTTCACCACAATTTTGTTATAATGAGCAAGGGGAAGAAATAAAATTAACCACTATTTTAGATGTTAATACTCATTGCGTGTTATTAGTATTTGCGGAGTTAAACACCTTTATTTCTTTGAAATCAAAAAAAACATTTGATTGGCTAGGAAAATTTACAAATTTACCACAACGTTATCTATTATTACCTTTTGGGACAACAATAGAAGCTATTTTAGCACAACCATTAAAGGGGGTTTTTGATGCTGTATTACCAGCTACTGAGCTTGGATTTGAACAATTAGAAAAGTATATCAATCAAGGAAAAAATAAGGATAACTTTACTCGTTATATTCGTTTACATCAAACTGTTCCGACTTTTCCGATTCGTATAGAAATGAAAAATGAATTAATGGAATTAGAAAAATTATTCCCCGAAGAGAATCGAAATCTTTTATTGAAATGGATTGCAGCTTGTGCCATTTACCCTGATTTTTCTTGGAAAATGACTTTGTTCTTGGGTGAATTATTATC
>JBGCFH010000349.1:0-5366 GCA_045106825.1 Saprospiraceae bacterium
TTCTTATTTTATAATTTTTTAAATAACAAATTACAGTTTTATCATTATTTTGCTACTAAAAAACCGTACTTTTGCAACTATGCAAAAACTAACATTTTCAGGACACGATACTTTTTATTGTCGGCATTATTGGCTAAAAAAGGAGTTAATTTTTAACCAAAAAGTTATAAATACACAAAAAAATGATACATCGTGTTTCATTTTGTAATATATTGCATAGAATTAAATCTAAACAAAACTCAACCCAATAATGAATTACAGATTAGAAGATATATCACCTGATGATTTTGAAGAATTAGTAAATGAGCTTTGCCAACGAATTTTAGGAACAGGTATGGTTTCTTTTTCTTCTGGTCGAGATGGTGGTCGAGATGGACGTTTCTCTGGAACTGCGAACAAATTCCCATCAGAAACGGAAAAATGGAGTGGTAGATTTATTATCCAATCTAAGCATACAGAAGATTATCAAGCAAGTTGTTCGGACAAGACTTTTCATGGAAACAAAACAAGTATTGTTAATAAAGAGATTGAACGGTTAAAAAAACTAATTAAAGATGAGGTGATTGATAATTATATAATCTTTACGAATAGGAAGGAAACTGGAAGCCGAGAAGATGCTATTAAATATATCAAAAAGGAAACTAAAATAAGGAATGTTGATATTATTGGAAAAGCAACATTACATAGTTGGCTTTCACAAAATAGAGATATTGTCAAACGATTTGGTTTGGATAAATTTACTATGCCGATTGAGTTTTACGATAAAGATATTCGTAATGTAATCGTTATTTTTCATGATACATTGCCTAAACTGTCAAAAGAAAGAGATTTAGTATTAAAACGTCCAAATATTGAAACTAAAAACAAAATCAATAACCTTGATAAGGAGTATTTTGAATATGTTTTAAAAAGTGATTTAAATCGTTATCGAAATCAAATTCTAAACTTTTTGGAAAATCCAATAAATGTAGAGTTTGCTCAATATTATGAAGATACTGTTTTGGAATTAAAAAGAGTTATTGAAACACATAGAGAAAACTTTGATAATTTTAAATTAGTTTTCGATTTTTTGACAAAGTATTTAATGGATAAAGAGCCTGAAAAGCTCAAAAAATATCGTAATACAATTCCTGCGTTTTTTCATTTTATGTATTATCAATGTGATATTGGAAGAGAAATATGATTAAAGGACATAAATATTTGAACTTAGATATTTCTGTTATTAATGTTAGTGCATTAATTATTCAGAAGTTACGAAAAGACAACTTTTTGCAATATGATGAGTTGTTAGGATTTGTTGTATCTGTACTTGGTGAAAATGCTAAAGAAGTATTTATTTATGCTTTAAATTTTTTATTTTTAGTAGACAAAATTCAGTATTTTGATGATATTGATGCGTTTCAATGGAAAGAAGCAACCGAAAAAGTATCTAAAAATTCTTTATCTGAAAGTCTTTAACAAACATGAAACTAAGCAAACTTTATAGTAATAAACCTTTTCACAATATTACCTTTATCACTGATAAAGGTGGATTAAACGTGATTACAGGTGATTTTAAAGGACAAGGAAATTCTCATAATTTAGGAAAATCTAAATTGGGAGAATTATTGAATTTCATGTTATTAAAGAGATATCATAATTTTTTCTTTTATAAAGAGCCTCAAAAAAGAAAGTTTTCTGAACATGAGTTTTATTTAGAAATTTTACTCAATAATGGAAAATATTTGACGATAAAACGAATAGTTAATGCACCAACTAAAATAGGTTTTAAATTAAGAGATATTCCAACTAAAAATTATACAGATAACAACGACTTTGAGGTTTTATCTTTCGATAAGGCTAAAACTTATTTGAATAAGTTATTAGATTTTGACTTTTGTAAAAATAATGAAGGAGAAAATTATCGTCGATTAATAAACTATTCCTTACGTTCACAAGGTGATTATAATCCAAAGAATAATACAATTTTTCAACTAAGTAAATTCTCAAATAAAAATGATAAAAGTAGTTGGAGAGCATTGATTTTCAATATTTTAGGATTTGATGGAAGAAAATTGATAGAAAAATATGACTTAGAAAGTAAAATAAAAAAAGGTAAGGAAGTCATAAAAGCACAAGAACAAGATTATGATGTTAAACATCAAAATAAGGATTTATTAATTGGTAAAATTCAAGTAGTAGAGAATGATAAAATAGAATTAGTTAAGGAGTTGAAAAATCTTAATTTTTACCAACAAGATAAAAATATTATTCAAGATTTAGTTGGTAATATTGAAACTGAAATAGCAATATTAAATACAGAATTATATAATTTAGAATTTGATATTAAAAAATTAGAGGAAGCTATTCGTAATGAGTTTTCATTTGACTTGAAAAAAACTAAAAATTTATTTGAGGAGGTAGAATTATTTTTTCCTAATCAACTATCAAAATCGTATGAACAATTACTGATTTTTAATCAAAAAATAACTCAAGAACGAAACGAGCAAATTCGAGAAACACTTAAAACTAAGAAGATTAAGCAAAGGGAAATCAATATAAAATTGATTGAATTAAATAGCAAAAAAGAACAACATAGAGATTTAATTCAGGATACTTCTTTATTCAGAAAATATACAGAATATCAAAAACAACTAATTGAAATAGAACGTAATTTAGCACGTTTTGAAAATCAATTAGAAATTATTGACGAAATTGAACAAAAAAGAAATCGCATTGAAGAAGAATTAGAAAAAGATTTGGAACTTGTAAAAAAAGAACTAAAATTGATAGTTGATACAACAGTAAAGAATGACCTTTATATGAGTATTCGTAAGACCTTCTCTCAAATTGTTAAACAAATTCTTAATGAAACCGCTATTATTACAATAAAACCTAACTCAATATATAATATTAATTTTAAACCTGAATTTCCAAATTCCGCTAAAGATGAAGGAAATACTTATTATAAAATATTATGTGTGGCTTTCGATTTAGCTATTTTGATAAATTATAGAAACAAATCACATTTCAGATTTGTGTATCACGATGATATTATTTCAGGTGATGACAATGGTGTAAAAAATCGCTTTATTGATTCTATTAGAAAGATTTGTATTGAATATGATATTCAATATATTTTCACAGTTGTAAAAGATAATATTCCGCCAAGTCAAGACTTATCTGATAATATTATTTTAGAGTTACATGATAAAAGTGATGAAGGAAAATTATTTAAGATGAGTTTTTAAGTTCTTATTATGCAATTTCCTAATCATCAAAAATTGGACATACAAAGTCTTTCGAGGGTTTTCCAAAAGACTTCTACCTCGTACAAATTTTATTGGTTTTATAGTTTATTGAAAGCTATAAAAGCAAATAAAAAGGAGGTTTTATTAACCGATTTATACATTCAAATGGTGGTGAATGTTTGGTATCCAAATCATTATTTTAAAATCAATTTTGGTATTCAAGATAGATTAGGAAAATTAGCAAATGAAGCATTAGGAATTAAGGAATTGAATTTGAAAATTGATACAAAAACAGGCGTTTTAACTCAAGAATTATCAAAATTTATAACTAAACATCCAAAACATTCATTTTCTAAAAGTCTATTAAAACTTCAAGATTATGTACCGTTTCGCTTTATAAGTCCGTGGTTAAAACCTGTAACAAAAGGGTTGAAAGATGGGAAACTTAATCGTGAAATTAATAGATTAGCAACAGTTGGAACAAATCATAAGTTACCTTATTATTTTGACAATGATAAATTGATTTTTGATGAAGATTGGTTTAATTATTTGCAAAAGCATTTAAAAATAATGGAAGATTTTTGTTTTTGGAACTTGTTAAACTATTTACAAAAACGAAATCCAAATGTTCCCAATATTGCAGCAAAACTATTTCCACCAACTAACGCAGATAGAAGTTTGTCTAAACAACATAAATTTTGGAAAACGATTATCGAACATCAAAATCAACCAATTCGATGTGTTTATTCTAATGAAATTATTAATGAGAAATATTCACTTGACCATTTCATTCCGTGGAGTTTTGTAACACATAATCAACTTTGGAATTTAACGCCAATTACACAATCCGTAAATTCTCAAAAATCGAATAATTTACCAAAGTTAGATTTGTACTTTGAACCATTTTCAAACTTACAATATGCAGTTTTTCAAACTGCTTTTCAATTGAATTTGAATAAACGATTAGAAGATTATTTAGATGTTTTCAATGCTGATTTACATCAAATTCAGCAACTTTCAAAAAGTGATTTTAAAACTAAACTTCGCCAACAAATTGAACCGCTTTCGCAAATTGCAGCGAATATGGGTTTTACAAAAGATTGGATTTATCAAGAATAACCTAAATTTAAAAATATGCTTTTCCACGATTCCAAAAATCCAAATTCACGTTTAACAGCAATCCAACGCAATAAGGTTTCTTATCCAACTCGTATTTTATTCCAACAAGGAAAAATCGAAGGTAAAGTTTTAGATTTTGGTTGTGGACATGGTGCAGATGTGGATTTTTTGCGAAAGCGAAATATTGACATTACAGGATTTGACCCTTTTCATTATAATCATTATCCAACAGAAAAATTTGATAGAATTGTTTGTCATTATGTTTTGAATGTATTGATGCCAAAGGAACAGGCTTTTGTTTTAATGGCAATTTCAGAATTATTGAAACCAAATGGAAAAGCCTATTTCACCGTTCGACGAGATTTAAAAAGACAAGGTTTTCGGACACATTTTGAGTACAATGTTTCAACGTATCAATGTAATGTAAGATTGAATTTACCAATTGCACATAAAGCCGAACATTGCGAAATTTACGAATATCAACATTATAACCAAACAAAAAAAGATAACGATTGCGTCTTTTGTTCGCCCGAAAGTGAGCGAGAATTGATAACGGAAAGTGCAACAATGTATGCGATTTTGGATAAATTTCCTGTTTCAAATGGACATACATTAATCATTTCAAAACGCCACAAAAACGATTATTTTGCTTTAGCGGAAAAGGAAAAAATGGCGTTGCAAATCATGATTGAACGAGTAAAAACGATTTTAGATAAACGCTATCAACCTGATGGTTATAATATCGGAATGAATTGTGGCGAAGCAGCAGGACAAACGGTTTCGCATTTTCATTGTCACATCATTCCTCGCTACAAAGGCGATATGAAAAACCCAAAAGGTGGCGTTCGGCATTGTGTGGAAGGAAAAGGGTTTTATTAATGGACAATTGACAATTATTAAAAAACGGCATTTTTGAGTTTTTTTGAAAACTTAGGAATGCCGTTTTTTATGGTTATATTTGAGGAGTTACAAATTCTAAGTATTGCAACTATTTAGAAATAATCACCGTTTGTGATT
>JBGCFH010000035.1:0-2003 GCA_045106825.1 Saprospiraceae bacterium
GTATCCATGTATGTTCCAGAAGTTGTGACGGTATTTCCACTTGGTAATGTGTAGCTTCCACAACTTGAAGTTGAAATGGTAGCAAAAGTATTTGTTCCACCAGGAGTTGATAATGTTGCTCCAGTTACCCAGTTTGAGCTACTTCCGTTTAATGTGAAATTATTTAATGTTCCATTATTTCCATTTCCTGAAAAATCAGTAGCAGAAGTCAGACCTGTGTTTATTCCTCCAGCAATACCTTCATTCAATTTTAAATAGAGATCTAATGAATTTTGTGATCCACAGAGTTCAGTATTCATATTCGCTTGTATTTCGGCAGCGGTTCGAGCGGTATCCCAAATCCTAACTTCGTCAATACTACCATTAAAAGGAATTGTTCCACCAGGTACACGTTGTCCGATATATACATTTTGATTATTTGCTGGTGTGTTTACTGTTGTTAAATTACCAGTTGCGGCTTGAACACCGTTGACATAAAGATAACCTGTACCATTGTCTAAAACAAAAGCAACATGAGTCCATTGATTGACAGGAACGGTGTTAGCTCCAGTTCCTAAATTTGCGTTCGTTCCACCAGATATAAAAATCAATCCTCGGCTACCTGTAACAGCGAATGTATTTCTACTTCCAACCGCATTTGTTCCATAATCCAATATTGCTAAGTTTGATGCAGGTGCATTTGAGCTAACAAAGACCCAAGCTTCGAAGGTTCTATCATCACTTCCTAATACGCCACTATAATTTGTCTGAACAACATCATCTGTTCCATCAAAATTTAAAGCATTTTGAGCTGATAAACAATAGATTACGCCTAATAAAAGATACGTAAGTGTAATTAATTTTTTCATAGGATTTTTTATTTTAAAATTGTTGAATTGTTATCGCTTCACTTATTGTTAAATTGTTTTTAGGAAAAGAAATTAAAATAATCAAGCGAAGCGATATTAATCTAAGAGTCAATTTATTCTTTCAAAATCATTTTATTAACAACACCTTTTTCTGTTGTAATTCTTACTTGATACAATCCTGTTATTGCTTCAATTTTTGCATTGATTTCTTGTTGATTATTAAATAATTGATTCGTAATTAATTTACCGTCAATACTGTATATTTCTACTTGAATATCTTCATACGTTGTTCCTAAATCAATAGTGAAATCGCCGTTTGTTGGATTTGGAAAAATATTTACTATTGATTGTAAATATTGATTTTCGGTATTATTCCATATAAATTCAACACAAGCAGAAGTATCTACACAACCATTCAAGGTAATTTCTACGGCATAAAAACCATTAGTATTATTGGAGTAGTTATTACTATTTGCGTTTGGAATTAAAATTAAATTTCCATTCGAACAATCAAACCATTGAAAAGTAGCGTTTGGATTTGTCTCTTCCGAAACAATTACTATATCACTTGGTGTTATAGAATCATTAATTTCCACAATCGTCAAATCAATCGTAATCGTACTATCACAACCATTAACCGAAGAGATTGTATCCGTAAAAAATTGAGAAGTCGTGACGACTATTCCACTCGGTGAAGTATAAGCACCACAAGAAGTTTCTGTAATACTACTCGACGGATTTGCAATCGTCAAATCAATCGTAATTATACTATCACAACCAGCTGAAGAAGGAATAGTATCTATAAAAATTTGAGAAGTCGTAAGAACAACTCCACTTGGCGAAGTATAATCATCACAAGACGTTACAGTAATGCTACTTGATGGAGTTGTAATCGTCAAATTAATCGTAATTATACTATCACAACCAGCCGAAGAAGGAATAGTATCTATAAAAATTTGAGAAGTTGTAAGAACGACTCCACTTGGTGACGTATAATCATCACAAGAGTTTACAGTAATACTACTTGACGGCTCTAAAACAGTTAAATCTAAAGAAACCAAACTATCACAACCAGCAGCATTTGGAATAATAAAGTTGATGATTTGTGATGTAAAATAAGTACCACCGGTTGGTGTTGTATAGCTATCACAAACG
>JBGCFH010000350.1:0-22686 GCA_045106825.1 Saprospiraceae bacterium
AACGACTCATTAATCCTTTTGGCATAAATTTGTCAAATGTGTAACTAAACAATAATTGTGGCTCATTTTCATATTGCCAATGTTCATAAGGTTTTCCCTGAGATAGTCGTTGTGGAATAATAAAGTTATTTTTATCAACAGGATAAGCCAATCCAAATTCGTTTAGCAACTCTAATAATTCATCAATTATCATCAAACAATCTTCATCATTCCAAATCGAATGAACATAATTTTTACTGAAACGTCCTAATTCATCTTTGATTTGCTGGTCATTTAATAAATCATAAATTGTTTCGGTTGTCCAATTGGCATCTAAGAAAATACGATTTTTGAGAATAGAATTATTATGAAAATGAATAAACACACCAATATCATGGAAGTATTGACTCATTGTCAATATATCATCAATTTTTGAAATATCATGTTCTTTACAAATTTCTCTAAACTTATCTAATGAAATATATTTTTCATTTAAAGAAGAGAGGTTTAATCTAATTTGAACCCAATTTGCAGGTAAAGTATCACCAATATGAGGTAAGTTCAAAACGTAGTCTTTTACTTTATCACGTAACAATTCTAACTTAGTAAAATCATTTACTTCTGCTAAATTCAAGTTATAAGTTTCCTTGTAAAAAGGAAAACGCTGTTTAAAACCATATTCATCAATTGTCCAAGTATGTCCATGTTTTTCGTTCAAAACAACCATTAACGGACTTTCTCCGCTTCTTTGTTCTGCGATATTGAGCCAATAATTAAAATCGGTTTTTTGTTCTCTTGTATCAGCTAATAAGACATAAAACGAGCGATGACTTAAAAAGAATTGATGTGTAGAATGATAAATTTCTTGACCTCCAAAATCCCAACGATTTACTCTAAACCCTTGTTCTTTAATGGCATTTATAGCTTTTTTATTCTTTAATGGTTTGTCTATTGCTTTGTCTATATCTTCCGATGAAATTTCAAAAAACCAAGGTTCTGAATTAATCCCTAATGTAGTTTCTTTATCTTTAGGCAAATCTGCATTATTATCTTTTATCTTTCTAAAAAATGTAGTTTTACCTGCACCACTTTCACCTAAAATTATCATTTTAGCTTCGAATAGATAGTCTTCACCTTGTACTTTTAATTGGTCAAAGTAATTGATGATGGCTTGTCTGCCTTCTTTCACTATTTCTATTGGTGGATTTTTAATAGGATTACCTATTAAAATTATATTATTTTTATCTGTAGTAATAAAATTTTCTTCATCATCAAGTCTGGGTAAGTATTCTTTATTTGACCAATAGGTTGTTTTTCCATATTGAAAAAAGGATAATAAATTTTTTATGTCTACTATATTATTGCTTTCTAAGTTCAAATAACTCAATTTTTCATAATGTTCTAATTTTGGTATGTCTTCAATTAAATTATGACTTAAATCAAGAATTGTAATTTCAGTTAAACCTTTTAATCCTTCAATCCTTACAATATTATTATTTCCTGCTTTTAGTAAAACTAATTCTTTGAAACTCTCAGCCATTGATATATCCGAAATATCGTTTTTTTCTATTTCTAAAAATCTTAATAGTGATAGATTTTTTAATGCTTGAATGTCTGATACATTATTATTGTTAATTTCTAAAATTTCCAGATTTGATAATTCTTGAATAGGTAATAAATCGGTTATACAATTATCATTAATTTCTAACCATTGTAGCGATTTAGACTTAGAAATAAAGTCCAATGAGCTTAATCCACAAGAGTTGAACTTCAACTCTTTCAGATGATGAAGTTCTTTTAAACCATTTGTGTTTATAATGCGATTTTTACTTAAATTAAGTTTTTCTAATTGTGGGAAGTTCTTTAAAATTTCGGTGTCTTTAATTCGGTGATTAGTTAATGTTAATTCTTTTAATTTAGTAAGGTCTTTAAGAAAGCTTAAATCTTTAATTTTACCTTTATATCTATATTCCATGGCATGTTTGGAATAATCCTCATCACCAAAACCTTGATCAATATAATTGATTAATAAATCTTCTAAAGTTGTTATTTTACCTATAATTGATAAATCTTCCAAGTAATTGTAACAATGCCAATAAGTTATGTGAAGTGTTTTTAATTTTTTAAAAATAGAAAAATCGAAAGTATCCACTAAAGTTACTTTCAATACTTCTAAATCTTTTAAATTTTCTAAACGTGATGGAGTTCTGGTTTTGTCAGTCTGATTTTCCAATTCACTTATATCCAAGTGTTTAAGCAATTTTAAATTATTCAAATGAGATTTATCTTCAATAGAAGTTCCTTTTAGTATAAGTGTTTCAAGATTTACTAAGTTTTGTATAGGAGATATATCCTTTAATTTTTTATTATTTTTTAGGGATAGATGTTTAATAGATTTACATAAAGTAATTTGTTTAATATCACTGATGTCATTATCGTTTAAAACTAAAAAAATTAGTTTTGTCAACCTACTAATTTTTTTATCTATTTGTGTTATCTGATTTCGATTACCTTTGTTCTTATCAGAAGGAGAAAAACTTAAAAATATCAACCAGTCTAACTCAAAAACCTCTTCAGGAATTTCAGTTAATCCACAATTTCCTAAATTAAGAAATCCCGTCTTTTTTTCTCTTTCTTTTGCTATTAAATCTAATGCTAATTGAGACATATTGTATGTTATTTTTTGTGTTGGGTGAAAATACGGTTTTTAGGAAAGAAATGATATAACATTACCCAAAAAAAACATCCCAATACGATATTCCCAGTCTTTCGTCTAAATTTCTATCAGCGTAAGCGGAATAATAATCACATTGCTACTATAATTTTCACCAAAAAATTAAAGTGATAAACACTATGAAAACATCAAATAGTTCATCTAAAAATTCATCTACCGACTCTTCAGAGGTTGTAAAAAAACAAGCTCATCCATTTTGGAAATTCTTTTGGTTATCCTTCCTTGTCGCTTCTTTGGCTTATGCTTGGTATTCATTCTATGCACCTTCTAATGATATGGTTTGGGCGGAGAATATGGCTGCTGCTCAAGAAATTGCCACTGATTCGGATAAAGAAATCATGCTATTTTTTACTGGAAAATGGTGTTCGCCATGCCGAATTATGAAGCGTCAAGTATTTGCCGATGTGGAAGTGATGAAAGCTATGAGTTCGCAAGTTGTGCCAGTAATCATTGATGTTGATGATCCGAATGCAGCAGAAATTGTAAAGCGTTACAATGCAGGTATGACACCAATAACGATATTTACAGATCATCAAGGCGAAGTAATTGATTACGCTACTGGAAAGATTGGAAAAACGCAATTTATGGAAATGCTCGAAAACTTAGATTCGGCTGGTTCTTAGTGAAAGAAAACAAATAATCATAAATAAATTTTTGCTTGGTTTTTATCTTCGTTGTGTCCCATTCTAAAATAAGGTTATAAAAAAAATCTTATTATTATGGAAAGATATAAGCATAAATTTTACGCTAAAAAACTGCATCAATAATTTAAGTCGATGCAGTTTTCTATTTTACAACCTCCGAAGGACTTTTGCCATACACTCGCTTAAAAAGTCGGGAAAAATAACTCGGTGAAGAAAACCCTGTTTGATAAGCGATTTCTGATAAGGATAATTGATTGGTGCTATTTTCCATCAATTCAAAAGCTGTTTCCAAACGGATTTTTTGAATTAAAGTAATCGTTGTTTCATTCGTTAAGGCTTTGACTTTGCGATACAATTGTGTTCTACTGATATAAAAATGTTCGCCAATAGTTTTCACTGATAGGTTCGGGTCTTCTATATTTTTCAAAATATAGGCTTTCAGTTCTGTAATAAAAACATCCTCTTGTTCATAGGATTTCAGCGGCTCAATTGGTCTGTCTGTCGTTTTATTTTGATAACGTTGTTGGATTAATTGCCGTAATTCAATCAGTTTCTGAATCCTAATAACCAATTCTTTAGGGCTAAATGGCTTTGTCAAATAAACATCTGCTCCACGATTTAAACCTTCTAAACGACTGTCCAAAGCTGCTTTGGCTGTCAATAAAATAATCGGAATATGCGAAGTTGCTATATGTTGACGAAGTGCTGTAACAACTTCAAAACCATCTTTTTTAGGCATCATCACATCTGAAATAATCAAATCCGGAATAATTTCTAAAGATTTTTCAATACCTGCTTCCCCATCATTTGCCGTCGAAATTTGGTATTTCGTGTGGTCAAGGCAAGAACTGATATAATCTCGCATATCTGCGTTATCTTCAATAATTAGGATTTCTAATTTTTCATCTACATCAATAGACTGATTGTCAATTTCAGCATTAATTATTGGTTGCGTTTCTATTATTGAGGTGTTTGACTTGATATTTTTAAAACTTGATATTTTTATATCTCCTTGCGGAATAGGAATTTTTACCTCGAAAGTCGTGCCTTTACCTATCGTACTTTGAACCTCAATTATACCATTTTGTAGTTCTATCAACTCTTTGACCAACGCCAATCCAATACCTGCACCTTCTTGAAACCGAGTTACAGTATCATCAACTTGATAGAAGCGATTGAAGATTTGAGTTAAGTTATTGGGATTGATACCAATACCATTATCATTTACTTTTAAATAAATAATTTCTTGATTGACTTGTGTTATTTTATTAATTTCTAATTCAATTTTACCATTTACTTCTGTGTATTTAATAGCATTTGATAAAAGATTAAAGATAATTTTATTCCATTTTTCTTGGTCAAAATAAGTTTCCCAAATTGTTTCATCGCTTGAGAAAATAAGTTGTTGCTGTTTCTGTTTTGCTAAAGGCAAGAAACTATTCAATAACTCTTCGGTATATTCAATGATATTACCATATTGCCAACTAACCGCCATTTTGCGGCTTTCTAACTTTGACAAATCCAACAATTGATTAATTAGACTTAATAAATGTTGTGCATTTTTTAAAATACTTTTTAACCGTTGCTGTTTTTGAGGCGTTTTTTCGATTTCCTGTAGCTGTTTCGCTGGACCTAAAATTAGCGTCAACGGTGTTCTAAATTCATGAGTGATATTAGAAAAGAATTTCGTTTTAATTTTGTCCATTTCTTGCAAAGCTTCCGCTTGTGCAGTTATGATTGCCTTATCTTCTTGAATTTTGGCGGTTCTATTAACTACAATTTTTTCAAGTCGAATTTGTTCTTGTCGTAGACTTTCTGTTCGATATTTCAAAAATAAAAAGATACTAATTATGCCTATTACAACACTTAAAATGATAAACCACCATTGTAAATAAAACGGTCGCAAAACTATTGTTTTTAATTTCAACTCATTACTTGACCAAGCAACACCATCAACCTGTCCTTTGATGACGAGTTCATAATTACCATAAGGTAAAGAGTTAATACGAATAAAATTATCGGTCGTATAACGCCAAGTATTATCATAACCTTTGATTTGGTAAGCATAAAGCCGTTTACGATTATTTTTAAAATCCATTAATGAAAAATGAACTTCAAAAAATTTATCATTTGGTCGAAAAGTTAAAGTGTTTGTTTCCAATACTTTATCCGTAAAATCTAAAACATTCTCCTTGTCTTCGGATTGTACTTTATAAGCCGTCAAATGTAATGGAATATCCGTTGAAGTATTTTTAATAAAATCTTTAGGCTGAAAAGCAATCAAACCGTTTATACCACCAAAATATAAATTACCAAGTGAGTCTTGATAATGTGAAAAAGTATTAAATTCATTATTTGGCAAACCATGTTTTTCCAAATAAGTATTCACTTCATAGGTTGCTTTATTAAACCGTATCAAGCCATAATCAGTCGGTAACCACAGAAAATTATCATCATCTTCATAAACCGCATAAATGTTTTCATTCAAAAAACCTTGCTCTCTTCCGAATATTTGCTGTTCGTTTGTTGTCGGATTCCAACGTATCAAGCCAACATCAGCACTTCCCAACCAAAAAACATCATTTTTATCTTCATGTAAATGATAAAGGTCATTAGACGAAAAACCATTTTGAGTATTCAATTCTTTCAAAACTTTTCCGTCAGCAGTCATTAAAAAAAGTCCTTGATTTGTTACTAACCATAATCCTTTTTGATTTTCATAGATATATCGAATAGTCGAAGTATTCAATCGTTCATTACTTGATAAAAAAGCAGTTATTGTATCTGATTTAGGATTTAAATAAACCATACCTTTTGATGTTCCCATCCAAAGACGATCCGTATTTTTAGGACGAAAAGGAATGATGTTTTGATAACCTTTTAGTTCTCTAAAATAGAAATCGGACTTTTTCCAATCTGTTACGTTCCAATCTACCTCATTCCAATCGGGATTCCAGTAAGTAATACCATACTCTGAACCTATCCAAAGTTTGTTTTCATCTTTAAAGAACGTTATTCGTTTCAATGGCAACTTAAAATCAACTTCCTCCTGCGTAATCAAATTAATAATACTTACTTCATTATGATTCACCAACAGTTGAGTATCTAACCGATAGATACCTCTTGTTGAGTATTTTGACAAATAAGATTTAAAAGGTATTTTACGACGACTTATTCTATAAATACCATTATCCGAGGTTGCCCAAATATTATTTTGCTGATCTCCATACAACTCTCGAATATTACTGAATACTTGACTATTATTTTTTCCTTGAATATTTAAGGACAGCGGTTCATTAAATAAAATTCGATTATCGGGAGATTTTCCGATGATGTTTATTTTATTAGATTTTTTTTGAATAATCCATTGATAATCCTCCGTATCACTAAAAAAAGAATGATACGCCAAAGTTGGTGTTTTATCTTCTAATGCTTTTATTGTTTTTCCTTTAATTCGTTCATATCGTGGTTTCTCTTTTTTTACATAATTGACCAATTCGCTAAAATTTATATCTTTCTCATCATCAAAAAAATCACCATACCAAACGTATAAACTCTTTTTAAATGGCAAAATATCTAATATAAAATCGTTATTAACTGTAAAATTGAGCTTCCCTTTTGGCGATAACTGAAACAACGTATCTTGATGACAAAACCAAATATCGTCATCTACTGTACCTCGCATTTTTGAATACGAAATAGATGTATAATGCTGATATTGCTTTTTAAATTGTCCATTTTGATACGTAAAAAATCCACTGTTTTGCGTTAAAATGACTGTACCAAGTTGCTTATCATTATAAATATTTGTCACTTCATTAGCAGGAAAAGGCAGTTTATTTTTAAAAAAAATATCAATCGGTATGACTTTATTTTGCTTGGGATTAAGGATACGAATATTTAAAGGCAATTGATTAAAATCAAAATACCAAACAAAACCTGCATCGTCAATCGTGAAATTAACAAATTCAAGACCTGACACACCAAGTTTTTGTTTTCGATAAATTTTAAATTGATACCCATCATAACGAAATAACAAACCAATACTATTTCCCCAAATGTAACCATCTTTATCCTGTTCGATATGAAGTGTCTGATTATCAGGAAGTCCATCTTTGATAGAAAAATGTTGAATATCAAATAACTCTTTTTGACCTAACAACAATTGTGGAAACAATAAGAGGAATAAATATAATTTCGTTTTCATATAATCAAGACAAGTACATTTTTTTTCCTACAAAAAAAAGGTTTTTCCTACAAATATCTTCCATATTACAGAATTATTTTTCACCAATTTCAATAACTTTTAACTCTTGTATTACAGTTTTTTAAAAAAAATCAATTTTTTAATACTTTTCCATAAAAAATAATTTCCGTCATATTGTTGATTTACATTTTATTACAAATTACAATAATATACAATGTATCAAAAGTGAAAGTGAATGCATCAAATGTGAAAGTGATTTTTTGAGTATTGACTTAATCTTGTGGTGATAATCAAAGGATGCTAAAAATTTAGTATCGAATTTTTAATAATTTAAAATCAAATAATTATGTCAAATTACACCTTTAAGTGTCAACATCCAGAATATGACGAGTTAGTTCTTAGTGTCACAGGTTATGAGGATAACAACAAAACTTATGTTTTTCCTGATAATGGCTGGAATGGAACAATGTGGAAAATCAAAAATAATGACGATGGTACTTGCTGCCTCATTTCACAAAATAAAGTAAGCGAAGGACTTGTACTAAGTACATCAGGAAAAGAAGATGATAACAAAGTCCATGTTTATCCTGATAACGGTTGGATTGGAACAAAATGGAAAAAGAGAGATAATCCTGATGGGACAGTAAGTTTTATTTGCCAACATGAGGCATTTGCAGGACAAGTGCTTAGAAACTGTTATGACGAAGTAGTTATAGACGTTGATGACAGTTTTCCGGGTAATAATTGGATAATGACAGAAATTAAAGAGGTGACTCGTACTCCAGTGCCAAGTCATCATATTGCTCTTTTTGGTCAGATTGGCGATATAGGTTTTTTAGGGTTCGGACATAACCCATTCAGATAAATGTAAAATAAGTTAGTATGTTTTATCCGCTAATGCAACAATTGGACGGACAACATTGACTTATCATTATGTCGACATATTAAATATCATAATATATTATGACAACAAATAAATAGTGAATTTATCATTAGATAAACACTACTTAATTTTTTTAACAAACTTAAATTTTACGATTATGAATATTTGCTTAGGAACAGTACAAGCATTTGCTTTTAATTACGCACAAAGAGGTTGGATGAAATGCGAAGGTCAACTATTACAAATAAATGATTATAATGCATTATTTTCTCTTTTAGGTACAACTTATGGAGGTAATGGTCGTGACACATTTGCCTTACCTAATATTAACCCTACAGGTTCAGCAACCGTAGGAGTACTAAATTATTGTATTTGTGTAGAACACGCTGAATTCCCTTTACGTAAACGTGACGATTAATAAAACCAAATTAAAAAAAACTGAAAGCCTTGCAAATATAATGTTTTGCAAGGCTTTTGAATTAATTTCTAAAATCAATTCTTCTCAATCGAATCATTAAGTATTAAACAAATGCAAACCACTTTATTATCTAAATAACAATAAATCCATAAACTGTGTCATTAATTCAGGTTTAAATATTGCGGCAACTAAAACAGTGAAAGAAAATCCCCAAACGGCACCATAAAAGTGTGCATCATGACCAATGTTATCATTTCCATTTTTGCCCATATAATCTGAATACATCAAATAAGCAATACCTGCCAAAACAATTGGAATTGGAATAAAAAGATATAAAAGAATTTCGCTCCAAGGATTAAAAAAGATATTTACAAATACAACTGCCGAAACCGCTCCACTTGCTCCTAATGCACCATATAAGCGATTGTCTTTGTGTTTGATATAACTCGGAATCGAAGAAACGACAATTCCGCCAATGTATAAAACAGTATATAAAATTGCTCCATTTAATGCTCCAAAATGTTCTTTGAATCGAAACTCTGCGGCTTCGCCAAATGAATGTAAAACGAATAAATTAATCAACAAATGCATCCAATCTCCATGAATAAATCCGTGAGTCAAGAATCTATCATATTGTCCCATTCTATTAATTACATCAGGTACAAACAACAATCGCCCTTTCATTCGTGGGTTTTCAAATGCTTGATAGGAAATGATTCCTGTCATTATAACTATTAATAATGTGATGGAATAAGTCATATTTTATGATTTGTTTTTTGTTTAAAAGTAAAAATTCAGTATTCTGCGTTTAATCGAGTTAAAAACTCGATTTTATAGATGTTACCTTATTAAGGAAAACTCGAAAGCTTAAAAATTGAGTGCTTCTTTTCACTTTCGTATCTAAAGAATCGGATTTTAATCCGATTAAACGCAAAATTTTATAAATGCTGAATAGCTACCATAAAAATTAAGATTGCTTTAAGCAACAATGTTTATACTTTTCGCCACTTCCACAAGGACAAGGTGCGTTTCTTCCGACTTTCTTGCCTGTAAATCCCATTAAATCTCGTAATTGATAAGCGAATTTATTGGTCAAATCTTGATGGAATATTTTAGTAAGCATTTCGTATAATTCGGGATAACGCTTTTTCATTATAAACGGTTTCTCGAAAAAATATTCACTTGCAACCGCTAAGAATTCCACTTCATTTGTTGCACCATAAGGATTGATAGTTGAACTATTTGTCTTAATTTTATCAATCTCTTTATACATCAAATCTAACCAAGGCACAATATACTGTTTGTCCAACAATGATGTTATTCCATCAAATGCACCATCTTGAGCGTCAATCAAATGCACAAACTCATGAATAGCGGTATTATGTCCATCTTTCGCATTAGAAAAACCATCTAATAAGGCTTTTCGAGATAAAATCATGATACCACTCATTATGCCAGTTCCAACCATTCCTAATACATTACGGTTGTGTCCTTCTATCTCAAAAGATTCAGAAAATCTGTCTGGATAAATTAAGACTTCGCCCAAGTTATCATATTCCCATTCTGTAAAACCAAAAATCGGAATAATTGCACTGGCAGCCACTAAGACTCGATCTTTATCATTGATTTCTGTCTTAATTCCTGTGATGCGTTTTTCTGCTAAAAAAATCTGAACATTTTGCTCAAATCGTTCTTTTTCAGGCTTTTGTAAAGCATTATAAAAAATAACATTATCTTGTAATATCTTCTGCCATTTTTTTGGAAAAGGTGTCGATAAGACTTTGTTACGTTTGCGATATTTGCTTGTTAAAATTATAAAAATACGATAACATACAATCGTTCCGATTATTAATAAAATAATAAAACGCTGAACGTTGACTTCTTGAATTTTCCATATAATCGCTGTAAATAATACAAAAATTAAAAAGACAATCGACAAAGCGAAATATGTATTATTCCGAGATTTTTGAGGTGTAATTTGAGGCATTTTTTACAAAGTATGAAGTGTGATTTTTTACATTTATTTGTTAAAATCAAATAATTACAAAATGATTCGACAAGAACAAGTACAAGATTACGAAAAGGTTTTTAAAGTCATAGAAGCTGCCTTCAAAAATATAGCATATAGTGATCAATCTGAACCATTTCTGGTCAATAGACTCCGAGAATCTGATGCTTTTATACCAGAGTTATCGCTTGTCGCAATAGTAGATGGTGAGATCGTTGGGCATATTTTATTAACTAAAATTTTGATTGAAAATAAAAATGAAACTTTCCAATCTTTAGCTTTAGCACCAGTTTCTGTTGTACCAAATTATCAAGGTCAAGGTATTGGAAGTCAATTAATAAAAATAGCTCATCAAAAAGCAAAAACGTTAGGTTATGAATCCATCATTTTGTTGGGTCACGAAAATTATTATCCAAGATTCGGTTATCGACAAACCACAAACTTTGGAATTAAATTACCATTTGATGTTCCAAAAGAAAATTCTATGGCAATTGAATTAGTCGAAAATGCTTTGCAGAAAGTATCGGGAACAGTTGTTTATCCAAAAGCATTTTTTGAATAAAATGACGAAACTCGTCTTTACACTTTCAATTACGATAATATTTTTAGAATATTGAATGGATTTAGTGGAACGTATCCATTATCCATTAATAAAAAAATTCATCACTAAAAGTTTAACCATGAAACAACTCGTATTTTTAATTATCGCATTAGTCGTCATAAGTTGTAACCAAAGCAATACCGAAGCAAGTATTCAAAAAGCAAATGAGGATGCTACAGAAAAAAAATTAACATTGGACGAAACAACAGACTCTGAATTTAACAAACAATTGGCGGAAGCCTTAGAAGCTGATAAATATGGTATGAAACAATATGTCATGGCATTTTTGAAAAAAGGGCCAAATCGTGATTTGGATTCAACGGCTGCCGTTGAACTTCAAAAAGCTCATATGAATAATATTAGTCGATTAGCAAAAGAAGGGAAATTAGTTTTGGCTGGGCCTTTTATAGACGATGGCGATGTGCGAGGAATTTATATTTTTGATGTAAAAACTATAGCGGAAGCAAAGAAATTGACAGAAACAGATCCAGCTATCAAGGCAGGAAGTCTAACAATGGAATTAAGACCTTGGTACGGTTCGGCAGCATTGTTAAAAATTAATGAAATTCATAAAACAATTGCAGAAAAAGGAATGTAGGTGAAATGATTAATTTCAAAATTTCGATGTAAACTATAATTTTTTGGGTTCATTGACAATTTTTGCCAAAAGCAAAAATTATTGTTTTACGTAGCGGCTGTCTTTAGCTGCCGTAAACAATTTCAAACAAAGACGGCAAAGACAGCCGCTACTGGCAAAAATTGTCAAACAACCATTTTTTTTTATTTAAAAAATCGGAAATTGTATTTGAATTTTTATAAAATATCAAATGCGATATAAAAAATCAGACCTGTATGAAGTTTTTAAATCGTGCGTTTAGACGGATTAAAATCCACCTTTTTTAGATACGAAAAGCCTAAAAAACTCGGATATTTTAATTTTTTGAATATTTTCTTAATGACGAACTATCTAAAGAATCGGTTTAAAAACCGATTAAACGCACAATGTCAAGACTTCGTACAACCTTAATAAAAAATAGACAATGCAGCTTTTAGGAGAAAAATACGCTTAAAAGCTGCATTTTTTATTAAAAAAACAAAAAAATACACATTTGTCTACCTTTTGGAAACATACGAACGCCTTTTAGATACAAATTTCAGTCATCTTTGAGGCGTTCTTTAAATGGAACTTTAGGTCACATCTCATGACCTAACTTGTTTGAGATTGATATTTTGGCTAATTTCTTTTCCATTTTACAAAACTTAAAAAATAAGGCTTCGAGCAAAACTCGAAGCCATTTTTTTTGTACAACTTTTATCTAATAATCAATATTTTAGGCTTTTTGACAATTTGGGTGATAAACGATAAGGTTTCTACTTTTTCAAAATCGTTGTTTGTGTTGATGTGTTGATGTGCTGATGTGTTGATGTGTTGATGTGTTGATGTGCAAAACAATCATCTCACGCAGATTTCGCAGATTCACGCAGATTTTTCATTAACAAAAGCATTTTTTTTATCAAAAAAATCTGCGTGAACCTGCGTGAAAAAAGCATTTTGCGAAGCAAAATTTAGCAATTGTGATTTCTATTTTACGTTTCATCGAAAAATAAATCTCAACTCAACCTACGTTTTTTTTGATAGCTTCGTAAAGAAAGAAATCACACAAAAAAGCCAATGCCAAGACAACAAGAGAACGAATTAAAAAACGTCATCGAAGCTGCTCGAAAGGGTAAAACCGATGCACAACGGACGATTTATAGCCAGTTCTATGGCTATGGAATGTCGGTTAGTGTCCGTTATGCCGAAAACTCGGAGGAAGCGGAAGAGATTGTGAATGATACATTTATGAAGGTTTTTAAGAATTTGGGTAAGTACAATCCGAATCATTCATTCAAATCGTGGTTTCGAAGAATTTTAATCAATACAGCGATTGATTATCACAGAAAGTATCAAAAATATCGTCATACGTTGGGTATTTCTCATGCGTATAGTGTTTCGGTTGATACAGATATGATTGCGGATATTTCGGCTCAAGAGATTTTAAGATTAGTACAGCAGTTAGCACCTTCTTATCGAATGGTGTTCAACTTGTATGTCGTAGAAGGCTATAAACACAAGGAAATTGGGCAGCAACTAAATATTACAGAAGCGACATCAAGAGCAACTTTGGCAACGGCTCGACACAAATTACAGAAAATGATTTTGGATAACAACAACTACAATCAAAGGAGGGCAAATGGATAATTTCGACAAACTATTTAATGATAAATTAAATGAAATTACGGAAAATGATTTCGAATTTAAAGATGTTTCTTGGGAGCGATTTCAGAATGAATGGAACGAGAATGAAGAGAAAAAACCTGCTACTTTACCTTTGTGGATAAAGCGAAATGCTGTGGCTGCAGCTGTTATAGGTTTGTTGTTATTGAGTAATGTGTTTTTTGCTCAACAGTTTTTGGGAACTCAAGGCGAAATTAAAAAAATTAGTAATACGGTCAATGACCTTCAAGAAAGCGTGGCAACTTGTGGCGAACAAACTGAACATTATTCGGAAATAATCACAGATTTAAAAACAAAATTAGAACAACAAACCAATATTATTGCGACACAAAAGGAAGTAATTGAGACGCAAAACGAACGATTGGTACAACAAAATCAAATGAGTTTGCAACCTGTTTTTTCTAATCAAAATCGCCTTATTCCTAATAATAATCAAAATAAAACGACAAATTATTTTGATAATTCACTAAATAGTAATGATAAAAATTCAACTCTTTCAACGATAAATAATAATGGTACAAATGCTGAACTTTCTTCGAGATTAACTATTAGCGAAAAGCCAAAAAATCCGTTAAAAAATGATTTGAATAATAACTCTAATACAAATGAAAAAACAATAACTCCATCGCCAAATCAAGCAACAACGGATAACAGCGAAATCGTAAATAATGTACAGGATATTGTATTATTGGATAAGTTACAAATGGTACTTGATGATTTTTATGAAAATGTTGACATCAAAAAACGGCCGATTCCAATTGTTGAAAATGAGTATAAGCCTGACTTTGAAACGAAATTGAATCTATTGAAAGAAGATGCGAAACCTTCGGTTTATCAGCTTGGATTTCAATCAAAATATACATTTTTGCCAACGTTTGATTATTTGCCATCAATGAATATGACAAATAATGGCGTAATTGCAAATGCTTTATTTTTTAATAATTTCAGATTGCAAATTGGTGCAAACTACTGGGGACAATTTTTCAAAGTTGAAGAGGTAGAAACTTTTGCAGATGGAATAATCACGCCTTTTATTGATAACTATCCCGTTGTTACGCCTGTTTCGGGATTAGACGAATTAACAAAAATAGAAGCCAAAATATATGGTTTTGATTTGCCTATTAATGCACAAATATTGTTAAGACCAAACGCTAAATTCAACCCTTATATCGGTTTTGGTTTGAACGGACGATACATTAATAATTATGAATTAGAATATTATTTTATTGATTATAGTACGAATTATGATTACGAGGTCAAAAGCGAAGAAAAAGTTAATAACTTGGATTTTGGTATTTGGCAAAGTGATATTGGTATGGATTATAAAGTTTTTGATAATTGGTTAATAAATTTTGAAATTAATTATTTGAGATCATTTAAAGGACAAACATTTGGTTTGCCAAATATTCAACAATATGGAGCAAGTTTTGGAATCAAGTATGAATTTTAAAAAAAATCTATCATGTTACATACGTTTTTGAAATCTCAATCGTATTGGAATCAACTGTCATCTAATTGTAAGATAGAAATCAATAAAAGATTTGTAATTTGCAAAAATTAGAAAACACTAAAATTCATTATTATGAAAAATATAATTGTAGGACTTTTTGCATTTGGGATTGTATTCGTTGGAATCACTTCGTTTCAAGATAAAGACAAAACTGTTTTTGAGTGGAATGAAAAAGATACGGTTTATAAAGTTCTATTTGATTTGGGCGAACCAAAACCAAAACATTACATAGAACCAACTGTGGAACAGATAAAAAAAGGAGAAGAAATTGTTAAAATTGGTTATACAACGGATGAAAATGGTAAAAAAACAACGCCTGTAAGTAAGCATTATTTCTGTACGTCTTGTCATAATATGCAGCGTGAAGATCCAGTCTTATATGAAAGTAATGCGGAAGCTCGATTACCTTACGTCAAGGAACATAAAATTCCATTTTTGCAAGGTACAACGTTTTGGGGAATGACTAATCGTGAATCTTGGTATAATGATGATTATGTAAAGAAATATGGTGACGAAAAAATTGAAAAAGCACATAAAGATTTAAGAGAATCTATTCAATTGTGTGCTGTTGAATGTTCGCAAGGTAGAGAAATGGAAGACTGGGAAATTGATGCTGTTTTGGCGTATTCTTGGAGTTTAGAGTTGAAAATGAATGATTTGGGTTTGACCAAAAAAGATTGGAAAAGACTCCAAAAAGATGGAAATGATAAATACCAAAAAGCAAAAACCATCGCTTGGTTAAAATCAAAATATGCAACAAAATCTCCTGCAAACTTTTACGACTCGCCTAAAGATAAGACAAAAGGTTATGAAGATACAAAACCTGGTAATCCAGCAATTGGAAAAGATATTTATGAGTTGAGTTGTGTTTATTGTCATCAGCCGAATAAGGGCGTTTCGCATTATATTTTAGATGATTCAAAAATGAGTTTTCAACATTTAAAAAATAAAATGTTCCGAAATTCACATATGTCTATTTATCAAATTATTCCTTATGGAACATATGCGATTCCAGGACATCGACCTTATATGCCGCATTATCCAGAAGAACGTATGACGAAACAACAAGTTGAAGATTTAAGAGCTTATATTTTGCAACAAACAGAGTAAAACGTACGCTCACTTTCCAGAGCAGTAGGTAAAAAAAGTAACATAGTAGAGTATTAGATGAGAAGTCGCAAAATGCGACTTCCAGCCATTTCTATGTCCAAACTTAAAAATAAATCACATAAAATTATTTAATATGAAATCTAAATTATTAATAATCGGCTTAGTTGTAACCGTTTTTAGTTGTACGACCGAGCCGATAATTCCACAGGGATTTAATGGCGAAATGCCAAATGGTGATTGTGTTCCAGGAGTTATTTCATTTGAGCAAGAGATTTTGCCATTGTTAGTTTCAAACTGTGCGATGAGAGGCTGTCATGATGCGATTACCGCAGAAGATAATGTCGTATTGATTGATTATGAAAGCATTATGCGTGAAGTCACGCCTTACGATGTGAATGATAGCGAGTTATACGAAAGTATGGTCGAAACTGGTGATGATATTATGCCTCCGCCACCTGCAAGTCCATTTTCAGAAGAAAAATTAAAATTAATTCGAGATTGGATAAATCAAGGTGCGAAAAACACGACTTGTTCTACGGGTTGTGACTCGACGGTGACTTCCACATTTGCAGCAGTAGTTTATCCGATTGTAGAAACAAATTGTGTCGGTTGCCATAATGCAACTCGTGCTGATGGCGGAGTAAGATTACATACGCATGCAGAAATTGTGACTTATGTAAACAGTGGTAGTTTTATGGGAACGATTGAACATCAAACTGGTTATCCTGTCATGCCAACTTCAGGCGTAAAATTAAGCGATTGCGATATTTCATTATTAAACCAATGGATTGCAAACGGTGCGTTGAATGATTAAAAATTTATTGTTCAAATGTTTAAATGTTCAATTGTTTGAATGTTAAACAATATTCAAACAATTAAACATTCAAACATTCAAACACAAAAAATGAAACGATTAATAGCGATTGCAGCGGCTGCAATGTTCATATTGAGTAGTTGTTACTACGATACGAAAGAAGAAGTATATTATTACTATCAATTTGTCTGTGACACAACAGCGGTTTCTTATGCTACGGATATTGAGCCGATTATTAATACGCAATGTTTGAGTTGTCATAGTGGAGCTGCACCAGATGGAAATGTCGCTTTAGAGAATTATGATGATGTGAAGACTTCTGCCGAATTAGGTAGTTTACATGGCACAATTACGGCAACAAACGGTTATGCAATTATGCCAACAGCACCTTTAAGTCCATTGAATCAATGTAGTATTGATAAGGTTACGGCTTGGATAAATGCAGGAATGCCGAATAATTAAAAATTTTATTTTCTGAAATAAGTAAAAAATCGAATTTGAAAAAATAGAAGATTTCCGTTAAAGTTTATTTTAAAATTGAATTATCACATATAGTTTTTAATATTGTAGATATTTGAATTATTACTTCATTGATAATCAAACTATCACAATATGAAAAAGCATTTTATAGGAATAATACTTTCTACAACTCTAATTTTAAGTAGTTGTGTTTTTGAGAATAGAGAAGATTTATTTGAAACACCAGTTGAAGTCTCTTTTAGTACAGATGTTCAGCCATTAATACAATCAAATTGTATCAGTTGTCATAGTCAACCGAGTCCAAATGGAAATGTACCTTTAGAAAATTATGATGATATCAAAGCTGCAGGAACTAACGGAAGTTTACTCAACGCTTTGAAAGGCGAAAATGGTGTCAGTATAATGCCGCCAGCTGGTGCATTACCAGCCAGCCAAATCGAATTAATCGAAACCTGGATAAACGACGGAATGCCAAATAATTAAATTTTAGTAAAATGTTTGATTGCTTAAATGTTTGAATGTTCGATTGTTGAACACTCGAACATTCAAACACTCGAACAATTGAACACAAAACATGAAAAAATTACTCTTTCTATCATTAGGAATTTTAATAAGTCTTAGCCTATTTGGGCAAGAAAAAAAGGAATACGTTCACGGATTATTCAGAGGAACGCATATTATCGGTGGTCAATCTGCTGAAACACAACGTACAGGCGAATTAGATTTATTTATCGCTCATCGTTTTGGTCGCTTAAACTCTGGCTTTTACGAATGGTTCGGTTTAGATCAAGCATCAATGCGTTTAGGTTTTGATTATGGTATAACGGATTGGTTAGCGATTGGCGTTGGACGAAGTACGGCTGGAAAAGAATATGATAGTTTTGTAAAAGCAAGGATTTTGCGTCAAAGTAATCAAATGCCTATTTCAATGACTTGGGCTTCAAGAATGTATGTCGATGCTTCTGCACCGATTGAAAGTCAACCTTTGCTGTTTGTCCATCGTTTGTCTTATTCTAATCAATTGATGATTGCAAAAAAATTCAACGATCGTTTTTCAGCACAAGTGATGCCGACTCATGTTCATTTGAATTTAGTGGATTCTATCGGTCAACCAAATGATTTATTCTCTTTAGGTTTGGCAGGAAAAGTTCAAGTAACTAAAAATGTTGCATTGACAGCAGAATATTATTTGACACCTAATAGTTCATTATTACCTGGTGCAACTCGTCCATTATCTATCGGATTTGATATTAATACAGGAAACCATGTTTTCCAAATTCATTTTACGAATGCGTCAGGAATGCAAGAAAAAGCCTTGATTACGGATACAAATGGAAGTTGGTCAGCTGGTGATATACAGTTCGGATTTAATATGGTTCGGACATTTAAACTAAAAGGAACGAGATATTAATAAAAATCAGCGGACAGTTGCTTCGCTAATGGTTTAGTCGTATTTAAAATAGTGTTTAATTTATTCCATTTTCGGTATAAAATTGATAGTCACCACCGAGATTTCGGGTCAGGCAGAATGCACGAATTTTTATAAAAAATTGATTTACAAATAATTATTTGTGCATTCGTGGCAAAAAAACATATTAGTTTATTAGCGAAATAGGAATAAAACAATCAACATGTTGATATTACAGTATATTGATTGTTTTTTCTTTCCATATACTCTAAAAAAAAGTCTATTCTAAGGAAACATTATTTTGCAATAAGTGCTTTTCGTAAATTATTTTACTATAACCTTTTTTTAGGACGGGACACAACAAAAATAAAAGAGGCTATCTCAAAAGTAATGAGGTAGCCTCTTTTATATGGTTTGTGTTGTCCTAAAGAAATCAATAAATTGATTCAGAATTTCTCGTTACTAAAAAAGTAAGTTACTCAAAGTTTTTATTTCCATTTTCAATCATTACACCATCAACATTCTTCATCAAAATCTCTGCATTATTTGCATTAGCTTTTTCTCCTCTTTGATTGATGTACCATTCGCAAAAAACGCCACCTTTTATATTATTAGCATTTTTGATTTCACTTGCTTTGAAATTTGTTAAATTTGTCATGTCTATTTATCTATTTACAATTTAAAAAATCTAATGGATAATATTAATTATTATATGTAACATATTAACTATCCATCGAATACAATTACACAATTTTCAATATCTATGCCAAATATAATTCAACTATATATTATTATTCAATAATTTATCAATTAATATTTTTTATTATATGTTTTAATGTAATAGTTTCAAAATCGAATTTTCAACTTCAAATCACATGATATAGTACAAAATTTGTACAAAGACAATTTTCGCAATTAACGCTACTGGCATCATTAAGGCATAACCAATATTCGGCAAATGATTGTCTGCTTTTTGAATAGCAAAATCCAAAATAGCTGGTTGATTAGCAACCATTCCTGTTAAAAGTGTAAATGGAATTTTTAGAAATTTAAACCCAATAAAAATAGTTAGAAAAGCGGTAGACAAACTAATAATTGTTCCAGTTATAAAAATCAAACCTGCTCCGCCACTCATAATTGTCGATACAAATGTATGACCTGAACGTACACCGATAGTTGCCAAAAGAAAAATCAAACCGATTTGTCGTAATGTAAGGTTAGCACTATACGGCAATGTCCAAACAATCGGTCCAGTACGACGCAATGCACCCAAAATCAAAGCAACAATTAATGGCCCTCCAGCGAATCCTAATTTAAATTGAATGCCTCCAGGTAACTCGAAAGTTATCATTCCTAATAATAAACCTAAAGCCATTCCGAAACCAAAAGATAATAAATCAATTTGACCTAATGCTCGATAAGAATCACCAAATAACCTGACTAAATCAGGAATATCTTTTTTTCGTGCCACAAAACGAACTCTATCTCCTAACTCAAAAACGGTTTTATTATTAACTAAAATATCGACATCTCCTCGACGTAATCGAGTGACAATCGTCGAATACTTTTCATTTAAGTTGAGTGCTGCTAAGGTTTGACCAGCGACTTTGGGATTAGACACGAAGATGCGTTTGATTTCATATTCTGTTTCATTATCATCAAATCGACTATCGACTTTTTCTCCTAAAACGGTTATTAATTGTTCTAACTCTTCTTCTGTACCAGATACACGAATCAAATCTCCAATACCTAATATTGCATCAAAATTACTTAGTGTAATATTTTCATCATGTTTAATTCGTCCGAATACAACTGTCCAATTATATTGTTGCATAATATCCCGCAACGTTTTATTTTCGACTGCTGGATTCGTTATTTCTACGGTAATATTAAAAATTTCTTGAGCAATCGGATATTCTTTTCGTAAGTCAAAGGCTTCTTTTTTATAATCAATTTTTAGCCACTTTTGTAATAAAGTAATCGCAATCATAGAGGCTAAAACACCCATTGGATACGAAATAGAATAGCCAACAACGGAGTTTTCTATCAATTGATTAAGCACGTCTTCATCAGTCGTTTGACTTCCGAATGTGTCCAAAATACCTGCTAAAGCTGGTGTATTCGTTGAGCTACCAGCAAAGATTCCTGTAATCACACTTGGTTCGAGGTCAAACAATAAGAAAAGGCTATAAGTCAAAGCAGAAGAAAAAAGCATCATTCCTGTAACGAAATAAAAATCTCGAAAACCTCGACGTCTAAAAGTAGCAAAGAAACTCGGTCCACTGGTCAAACCAACGGTATAAACAAAAATAGCTAAACCTAAAATCAAAATGATATTAGGAATCTGTAAAGACTTATCTAATGAGCCAAAAAATAAACCGACAAATAAAACTGCAGCAACGCCTAAACTACTTCCTTTTATTTTAATCTTACCTAATCCGTAACCTATTGCTGCAACGATGAATAATAGAAGCAGCGGATTTTCACTTAGTGTTGTTATCATGGTTTGAAAAACTATGTTTTATAAATATTCTCCACAAAGATAGGTCGTACTATGTTCTTATAAATAGTTATTTTTGTAAAAATAAATAAATCGAAATCAATGAAAAAGACTACACTTGTATTTATACTATTGATTATCAATACTTTATCGCTTATTGCACAACATAAATTGGAGGAAAGAATTAAAACTATTGATGGAAATATTTATGTAGGTGAAGTCGTAATGGAAACAGAAGAAATTGTTAAAATCATAATTGATAAACAAACAATTGTCAATATTGATAAATCAACGATTATTTCAAGAGAATTGGCAAATAATCGAAAGCGAAATCATATAATTTCGGGAGAAATATCTAATTATTACTTATTGGGTTCGGGACTTAACTACGATATTAATTTATATCGAAGAGATAATTATATTGTAGGAGGTACGCTAAGTGCAGGTATATTAGGAATGAAAATAGGCGGTTTTGGCGGTTATCGACTGGTTTGGGAAGATATCTTAAAAGCAGAAGTTGGACTTGGTGTTACCTTACCTTGGATTGGAAATGCTCCTAATACTTTCTCTGGTCCTTATGTGGAGTTTGGTTATCGTTCGCAGCGAGATATTCGTTGGTTTTACTGGGAAGTTAGTATCGGAAGTATTTTTGATGTTGCGAATAATTCAGGTAATTTTCCTTATGGAAGTGTTGGGATTGGCGTGAGTTTTTAGACTACTTATCGCTCAAATTTAGACTTTCTTCGTCGTTTTTTCATCCGTTCGTTATGGTCATTAAATCCTTTGTATTCAGAATTGGATATAATTGATGTAATAAACTTGAATATGTGCTTTAAAAAATTCATACGAATAACTTTGAATTAAGAATTTCGTTCTTTTAAGACTTCTTGCACTTTTTTCAACTCTGGAATCACGGAAACTAATCCACCAACGGTACAAATAGCAATCGTTAAGGAAGACATTTCCATTTCATCATTTTTGAAATAATCTCTAATTACAAAGAAAAACAACGCTATAATTAATGGAATAAAAATCCCAATCAGCGTTTTATGAGATTTTGCCTTTTTCTCTAATTCTTCGGTTGTTAATTTCTCTAATGCTTCTTTTTTCAT
>JBGCFH010000351.1:0-5275 GCA_045106825.1 Saprospiraceae bacterium
AATTAGTGAAGAAATTGATACAACAGGGAAGAAATGCGTCAATAAAATTAGCTGTAGAGTTAATTATTAAATCAGAAAGAGAAGAGTATTCTATTTCTGACTTAATTAAAGATTTAATAACAAAAGATACAAATATGTCACTAAAATTTGCAACAGAATTGATGACTAAATATGAGGTTAAGAATCATCCTTCTTTTGCATTAAAACAAGAGTTAATACAAAAATTAATACAAAAAGGAACAAAAAAATCGATAAAATCAGCAAGAGAATTAATTATTCATAATTATGGAATGGAAATCGTCTTAACTTCAGATTTAATAGACAAATTAATAAAAATAGGAACAAAAACCTCAATAAACTTAGTAGAAGAGTTAATTAATAGATATGGAATAAAAAGTTATCCAATTCCTTTATTAATAGAGAAATTAATCAAAAGAAACACAAGTGCATCAATAAAAATAGCACAAGAATTAATTCTCAATACAAGGCGAAATGATAGAACATCCAATTTTTTTCATTGAAGTGATTTTAATTTTTTGTTTAAAAAAATAACTCACATCCATCAGAAGTACTACAAAAAGGTCAAGAAATAGAATTTAGAATTGTCGGAATTAATCCTAAAAACTTCCGTTTTAATATATCTTGTATTTACGGTAAATAAGGCATAGCCTTATTTACCAATACAAAACTTCCCAAAAATATTCCCCAAAATATCCCGATCCACATCAATCGCTCCAGTAATTTCGCCCAAATAAATCAACGCATGACGAATATCTTGAGCCAAAAAATCGCCAGTGATTCCCATTGCCATTCCGTTGAGAACATCGTCGAGAGATTTATTAGCTTTTTGAAGAGCATCGTAGTGTCGAGTGTTAGAAACGATGGTCGATTGTAGATTGATTTTTCCATCTGCGACGGTGTTGTACAATGTCGTTTTTACTTCTTCTAAGTTTGTTTTGTCCTTGGCAGAAATGTAGAGAAATTGGTGTTTTTCTTTGTATGGTTTTATTAATTTTTCCCAACCGTTATCAAAGTAATTTTGCTGCCTATTGTGGTATAAATTATCGTGTAAAGCGTAAACTTCATCCATTTTATTACCAATCACAATCGTCGTCATGCCTTCATGATGTAGTTTGTCAATGTCAGCAATAACTTCAGGCGTTGTCATTTCCATTTCATCATAAACATAAACCAAAATCGAAGAACGTTCGATTTCTTGCATGGCTTTTTTTACGCCAATTGCTTCGATTTTGTCCGTTGCTTCTCGGATTCCTGCGGTGTCGATGATACGAAATTGAATGCCGTTGATATTCAAAACTTCTTCGATTGTATCTCGTGTTGTTCCTGCGATTTCGGAAACTATCGCTCGTTCTTCATTCAATAAAGCATTCAAAAGCGTTGATTTTCCTGCGTTTGGACGACCTGCGATAACCGTTGTGACACCATTTTTAATCACATTTCCTAATTGGAAAGAATCGGTTAAACGTTTGATTAGTTTTTGAATTTTAAAAATCAATGTTTTCAAATCATCTCGGTCAGCAAATTCTACATCTTCTTCACCAAAGTCCAATTCTAATTCAATCAAACTTGCAAAATGTATCAATTCTTCTCTTAATTTTTGAATTTCAGATGAAAAACCACCACGCATTTGATTCATTGCCATCGAATGTGCGGCTTCCGAATCAGACGAAATCAAATCGGCAACAGCTTCAGCTTGTGACAAATCTAATTGTCCATTTAAGAATGCTCGCATCGTAAATTCTCCTGCGTTTGCCATTCTTGCACCATGTCTGAGGAACAATTGAATAATCTGTTGAATGATATAATTCGAACCATGACAAGATACTTCAACAACATTCTCACCTGTATAAGATTTTGGAGCAATAAAAAGCGACACCAAAACTTCATCAATAATTTTGTCATTTTCATCTCGAATCGTTCCAAAATGAATGGTATGACTTTTCTGTTGCAAAAGGTTCTTGCCTTTAAATGTCTTGTTACATATATTGATAGCGTTTTCGCCTGATAGTCGAATTACGCCAATCGCACCAATACCCGAAGGCGTTGATAAGGCAACAATAGTATCTTGAAGATTTATAGTCATTTTTTATATGTTCAATTTTTTGATTGTTCAATTGTTTAAATGTTTAACACAACACTCGAACAATTAAACATTCGAACATTTAAACACTAAAGACAATGAAAATTTTAATGGTTTGTTTAGGCAATATTTGCCGTTCACCTCTTGCAGAGGGGATTTTAAAACACAAAATTACACAACAAAACTTAGATTGGGAAGTAGATTCTGCAGGAACAAGTTCTTATCATGCTGGAGAATTGCCCGATAGTCGTTCTATTGCTGTGGCACGAAAGTATGGAATTGATATCACAGACCAACGTTCTCGCAAGTTTTTAGTCGATGATTTTGATAATTTTGATAAAATATTAGTTATGGACGCTTCTAATTATCAAAATGTACAAAAATTAATACGAGATGAAAATGACAAGTCGAAAGTTGAAATGATTCGAAACTTAGTTAATCCAGGTTGGAACGAACAAGTACCTGATCCATATTGGGGAAGCGATGGCTTTGAAAATATCTATCAAATGATTGATGAAGCCTGTGACCAATTTATTTTAAGTAATAAATAACTAAGTGTGAACTGTGAAATGTTTGTCGAATTGATGTGAATTATTACAAAATAATTATTGATAATAATGTTGTAAATAGTTCATTATCAGTAAATTACTGTCAGTGAATCGAATATACGCTTGCCTCGAAACCTCGGTAGTTAACCATTTTACAAAATACTTTGTTTAAAATCTTTATTTAACAACAATTGAATATTGGTTAATACGATTTGTCCCATATTACGACATTCTAAAAAGATGTCGTTTTTATGGTGTTTTGCGAGTTCTCTTTTTAATTTTTCGACTTTTTCAGGACTGGATATTTCATCGTTTATCATAATTTGAACCAATTCATTGACTCGTTCTTCATCACTTTTGATTCGATAAGCAATCAAACTGCGTTCTTCCAATTGATATTGACGAACAGTGTCATGATTCATATGTTCAAAACCTAAAAAGATAATTGGATTATTTTCTTTAAAATATTGAGGCAAGTAGAAATTCTTTTTGCCTTCGTAGGATTGTTGGTCAAAATCAATTGCTCGAATCCGATACTGTGAGCCTTCAATGTCTGGTGTAATATCAACTACATAATTATACGCACGCATATCACCCAAAAGTCGAGCAAAGCAGCGTTCATTAAATTTTACAAACTCTTTTGCCAATCGAATTTGATTAAAAACACTCAAGTCTTCTAAATGTTGTTCAATAAAATCTGTTCCTGGTACACCAATGATATGTTCTTCAATCAAAGTCTCTTTATTCACCAAATACATCACTTTATTTGGTGACATCATTTCTTCTAATTCTAAACCGTAAACTCTTGAGGAATCAATTCGTTTAACATAAAAATGATCGTAATTATCATTTATTTTATTAATAATTCGAACACGAAATGGTTGTGTGTTTCCAAAAGTACAATAATCAATTCGGGCAACTGTCAAGTGTTCCAAACCTTCCATATCGCCATCCGTTTTGAGTAATGCATAAATCTTCGTTAAAGCAGAATGGACTTCATCTCGTTCATTTTCATTAAAAAAAATCGTTTCCCAAAGCGTATCTTTTCCAGTGTTATCCAATAACGGCATTGACATTTGATAATGCATCAAATCGCTGTATTGAATCGGTAGTTCTTTTAAGCGATTATGCTTTCGCAAATAATTGTTGAGCTCGTAATTAATCGGAAAACTGACTTTTTTCTTAGTTGGTTTGTTAGCGTACATTTTTTTAATTTGGAATCAGGAATGATTAGTTAATAATGACGAATTTACATAAAAATAATGGATTCACAAGATAATTTTTTTTGTAGTTTTACAATACAACAATTAATCAACTATTCTCTAAGTATTACTATTCTGTATAGTTTTACCTCCATTTTTTAAAATCATTTTGTATTATAAATACCTAACAGTACCATAGTTACGAGTTACGAGTTGCGGGTTAGGAGTTGCGAAATCTCGGGACAAGATTTCAGAACTTAGAAACTAAAAAATACCATTATTAAATTCACATATATTACAATAGTTTAAAAACTAAATCAAATGAAATTTTTTATTACACTTGTTACATTTTTATCAATTTCGTCAGTTTATGCTCAAATTGATTTTGAGTTTTTTCAGTTGAATGAAAATAGTGAGGCAAAAGCATTGATTCAACGACAAATTGATACGATTAAAGTGAATGCTGATTTGGTTTTAGAAGAATATGAGCTTGAAAAAGTCGAAATTTGGGATACAACTATTTTTAAGAATCGTAATTATATCGTTACCGAAAACACAAATATTCGATTGATTCAATCATTTGGTGAAATTGTCGAAGAGTATATTATTGTTCAAAAACCTTCTTCAGTAACAAAACCTATTAATTGTAATATTGATTGTTATGAAAAAATTACGAAGCAAGAAACTGTTTTATCAAAATCAAATTTATGGAGTTGTAACGGTGATTTGTTAAATCCAAAATCGTGGCATTTAAATAATGTTCCAACTAAGAAAGATTCGGTTTCTGAATATGTTTTGAAAGCACCATATCTTACAAAAACGATAGAAGTTCCAATACAATATATTAAGGTGAGAATGTTAAAAACGAATCGATCATTAACCAAAAAAGAAATTAAAATACTCGAATTAGAATGTGTAAAAAAACAAGCATTTCCTTATAAATCAATACATTACAAAAAAATATTAAAACAAACTAAACGTTATCCAAATCAATACAATTCTTATAAAATCCTTCAAAATGCAAGTGTAAAGAACGTTAAAACACTCAAGAAAAAAGAATTAAAAAAAATCATTATTCCACTTAAAAAAGCGTTACAAAACAAAGGTTATTCTCTTACAATTAATAACGAAATTGAAGATGACTTCAAACGTGCCTTGATACAATTTCAAATCAAAAATGGTTTACCAATTGGACAATTTGACATGAAAACTATTGAAATATTATTGAAATAATACTATTCAACTATCTAAATAGTAACGATGAAAAAACAAGCAGAAAGTTTCTTAGTACACTGTAAATTAAGTTTATTGACGTTTTAGTGGCTTTATTTTTGGTGAAAGCGAAGAAGAAAAATTTTGCATAGCCATAGCTATGGAAAACTTTTTCTGATGAAGCTATCGCCGAAAAGAAAAAGCAAAAATGT
>JBGCFH010000352.1:0-25957 GCA_045106825.1 Saprospiraceae bacterium
TCACTATTTTCGCCTGTGGGATAAAGTAAAGTCTTTCAAAGAACGTTTTCACAATTTTCTCCAATTTTCAGTGCAGGATAATCAAGCATTCATCAGAGTTTGTGACATTAGGTAAACTACAAAATTTCAAAGCATAGCATATTTTTTAAATATCTGTAACCATATTTCAGGACTAGACAAACTGTACTTAAAAAATTAAACCGTTTCCAATACTCCTGCTGTACGTAATAATGATTCAAACATAATTTTTCCATCAAGATTACCTAAAGCTGCTTCACTTGCACGTTCAGGATGTGGCATCATACCAAAAACATTACGGTTCTTATTACAAATTCCTGCAATGTTATCAATTGCACCATTTGGATTTGCATCTGTTGTTACATTTCCACTTTCATCACAATATCTAAATAGAATTTGGTCATTGTCCTTTAAGGATTGTAAGGTAGCTTCATCGGCATAATAACGACCTTCAGCGTGTGCAATCGGAATTTTTAAAGGTTGATTTAAGTCAATATCACTTGTAATAGCAGCATTATTCGTTTCTGCTTTTAGATAAATATTTTTACAAATGAATTTTTGATTTGCATTCCTTAATAATGCACCTGGCAACAAACCAGCTTCGCACAAAATTTGGAAACCATTACAAATACCCCAAACATAACCACCGTTATTGGCAAACTCAATAATAGAAGTCATAATCGGAGAGAAACGAGCAATTGCACCGGCACGCAACGCATCACCGTAAGAGAATCCTCCAGGAACAAAAATACAATCACCGGCTCCAAATCCTTCTAAACTTGTGTCTTTATGCCACAATTCGACCACATCATGTTCCATTACTTCACGTACAACGTGTAGCATATCGCTATCACAATTTGAACCAGGAAAAATTACTACACCAAATTTCATGTTTATAAAAATTTATTTTGTTATTAATTTGCGACTAACCATTCTTTTAAAATCGTTCGATACTGCAAAATTAATACAATTAATAACAAAGTAAAGTGTAAAAACTCAGCAACCGCTGCATTTTTTATTTTTAGTAAACTAAATGCTAAAAATATCGCCAAAGAAGGTGCTAATATTAATAAATGTCCAGTCGTAACATTACCTTGATATATAAACGAAAATAAGCCAATGAACAACGCCCAATAAATCATATTGATATATTTTTGGACTTGAATATTGGTTTTATAAAAAAATGCTTGAAAGTTTATCAATGATAATGAAGCTATAAATAATAATAAGCCCAACTCCATATAAGTCGCTGCATTCCAAGTGAAATTGAAATCAAAAAAGTAGAAATTTGCCCAAATATTACGAAATGTATCAAAACTATCTATCCATAGTAGATATGTTCCTGCCAAGAAGAAAGGCACAATAAAACCAATGAAAATGATGAATAATTCACGTAAATTAAATGAACGAATAATCGTTAATCCTAATACAGCGAAGATGATAAATATATTCATTGAAAAATAAAACAGACTTCCGACTGCAATACAAAAACCTATATTAAATAACTCACTTGCTGCTTCGTATTTACGATAAGATTTAAATAATTGGCTTATCGCAATAATGAAAAACGTATTCGCAAAATGTAACGGATGTAATTCCAAAAATTCAGGAATCGCACTGGCCACTAAAACATAAGCAACCGCAGGATAGTACGTTGCTGTGCGTCGCATCTTATTATTTAGTACGATTTGATTCAAGATAAATGCTTGAATAAAGACTAAAAATAAAGCAATCAAACTTGCCGTTAAACCATCTGTTCCTACCCAATCATAAACGATTTCACTAAAGAAATTAGGATTTGTTGGTTCCCAGATATTTGGGTTTGGTATGATAAATTCATGCAATCTTAAAATAGAAATATAGACCAGTAATAAGATTGCGGCAATTGGTGAATTTGTCCTAAATAGCTGTAACATTCCGTTTTATTCTGTTCAAGTAAGTGAAGAGGATGCAAAACAATTATTTGATAATTAATTGCTTAAATATTATTAATTGTATTATCTAATAATTATTTCGTATTTCCTCAATTAATTTTCTATCTAAATTTTTAAAGATTTCAAATATAGTAAAAATACGTATAAGACTTGATAATTCTGGAATATTATTACCGAATACAAGAAATAGAAACAGTAAAACTACCAAACATTCCGATACCAACGGAAGTCAAAACAATCAGTGATACATAACCGATTTGTCTCAACGTTCTAAAAAAACGTTTCATAAAGAACCAAAAATTGTTGTTAATCACCAACCAAACCTTTCAAAAATCCACAATACATTAGTTTCGGTTGATAATGATTATCATACATCAACGGATAATCTTCTCGACCAAAATACGATGGAATCCAACTATCTAAATCTGAAATTCCCCAAAGTGTCATTCCATATTGTTGAGTTGATGGAATTGTCAAAAATAGTTTTGCTAAAAATTCCATTCGTTGACCTTGCTGTTGTAGCTTGTTTTCGGTCAGTCGCATATTTCCACCATTTAAATTCATAGAAATATCAATCTCCGAAAAGTGAATCAAAAAACCAGCTTCAACAATTGCATCGGTTGCTTTTTTAATCATATTATTTGTCGGAACACTATTAAAAATATGTAGCTGCAAACCGATTCCATGAATTGGAACACCATTATTTTTTAATCTTATAAAATGATTTAAGATTGCTTCACATTTCTTCGTTCTCGCTGCAATATTAAAATCATTATAAAATAATAACACATCAGGATTTGCTTCGTGTGCGAATTCAAAAGCTAATTCGAGATATTCTTCTCCAATATTTTGATACCAAATATTTTCTCGAAAATCACCATTGTCTTCAAATGCTTCATTCACAACGTCCCAGCCTTCGACTTGACTTCCAAAATGCGAAACCACCGTTTCAATATGTGTTTTCATCATTGTAATCCATTCATCACGAGTTCCCTCAAAGTTATTCATCCAACTCGGCAACTGATTGTGCCACAGCAACGTATGTCCATGGATTCGTTTACCATTTGCATTGGCGAAAGCCACTAACGAATCCGCAATTTCAAATGAAAAATCATTTTCAAGCGGTTGTAATGCATCAGGTTTGAACACATTACCAGGCGTAATGCTGTTAAATTGCTTAACAACTATTTGGCGATAAGCCGAATTATTATCTAATTCAAATGGCGAAACGGCAACGCCAATCGGAAAATCCGCTAACGAAAATAACGCAATATTATCATCGCAAGTCGAAATTTCATTTTTTGTACAACTCACTACAAAAAATAACAATAAAAATAACGATTTTTGAATTTTCATAACTACTGGTTTCTTGATACTTGATTCTGGTTATTTGATGTTTTAAAATGCCAACAAAACTACTTAATTATAGCATCGGTTTAGCGTTTATTATTTTGACATTTTTTATTGGTTACCAAACCGATAGAAATGATTTTGTGCAGTTGATGATTTTGTATTTTGGTTTGTTTGCATTGTATATAGTCGCTTATAGAAACACAAAATCTCAAGAAACACTTCATTTATTTATTGGTATTGCTATCGCTGTAAGGTTGCTTTTAGTGTTTTCGATTCCTAATTTATCGGACGATATTTTTCGATTTATTTGGGATGGAAAGTTGTGGCATGCTGGTATCAATCCGTTTGATGCGTTGCCATCGTATTATGCTGAAAATGGTTTTCCTGAAGGAATAAACCAGACGTTGTACCAACAACTTAACTCACCAAACTACTTTACGATTTATCCTCCAGTTGCTCAATTGACGTTTTATGTAGCGACATTTGCAAGAGATACTTTTTGGAGTTCCGTTGTGATGAAATTATTCTTATTTGCTGCTGAAATCGGCTCAATTTGGCTTTTGTTACAATTATTTAACGACCGTTTAAAATCACAGAAACGCATTTTATTATTCGCACTTAATCCATTGATAATCATTGAAGTCATGGGAAATTTACACTTTGAAGGTGTGATGATTTTCTTTTTGTTGTTGGCGTATTATTGGTTAAAAAAAGGTTGGATAAATTTATCTGCGATTGCTTTTGCATTTTCGGTGGCTTCCAAATTATTGCCATTGATGTTTCTACCATTTTTGATTCATAAGTTGGGTTGGAAACGAAGTTTTCAATATTTTACGATAGTTGGAGTTGTAACGGTTGGTTTATTTTATCCATTATTAGGTTCATTTTTTATTGAGAATTTTGGTAATAGTTTGAATCTGTATTTCCAAAAATTTGAGTTTAATGCCAGTATTTATTATGCTTTACGATGGTTAGGATTTCAGCTTTCGGGTTATAATTTGATTCAAATTCTTGGGCCAATTTTAGCGTTAAGCGTTGGTGTTTCTATATTTTACATTGCACTAAAAGATAAATCAAAACGATTAGAAATATTGCCAGAACAATGGTTATTGGCGATTATGCTGTATTTATTTTGTACAACAACGGTTCATCCTTGGTACACAGCATTGCCGATTGTTTTATGTTTGTTTACCAATTACCGTTTTCCGATAGTTTGGTCAGCGTTGATATTTTTGACTTACGTCAATTATAGTTACGAAACGTATTTTGAGAATTTGTGGATTGTTGCGTTAGAATATATTTTGATGATTGGCTATTTGATTTATGAAATAAGGATTAAAGAGAACACTGAAAGCGTTAAATAGAAATAAGAACAGGGAATGCAATATTTCAGCGATTCCCTGTATAACCCCAAAAAACAAAATGAAAATAAGACATTCTGTCCTTAATTATGGACTGTTTATAAGTCCTTAGCCAATATCTTTATTTCTAATTAAATAGAAATTTCTTGAAAAGCAGTTCTGCAAATATAACAGAAATTTTAAGAATCACGTTTTATTATTTTTTTATTGTGTAGAATTATACTTTTCTTTCCGAAAATTTTGAAATTCCTTGTTTTAAAACGCTAATTCCCCAATTTTGTTCTCGTTCGGATACAAATTCGAGTAAAGTTATATCTCCATTTCGTGTTTTAATAGTCGGCAACAAGCGATTTTTCTGACTTGATGCTGCTCCTGACACTCGAATATTTTTAAGTAACGATTTAAATGATGTTTTTTGTTTTTGTAGTGCTTGAATATCTTCGATATCCAACATATAAATTTTTTTGTAGAAAAGACCAGTTTTCGTAATGATTAAGCTATATCTATCTAATTCAATAAATTGTTTTTCTGTAAACTTGCTCACCAAACCAGTTGCTAAACCAATTCCTACTAACCAAAAAGGAATCGAAAAAATCGCAAATAATATCGAAGCCATTGCGGCGAAGATTGTCCAAATAGCTACAAACCCTAACCAGAATGTCGTAAAACCAATCAAGAAAATATCCGTTACGTCAAATCCATGTGGCGGAATATTAATTTCTAAAGCCGTTGGTGTTGAATAGATTTCAATTTTGCTACCAGACGGAATTGCTCGGAATTTATTCTCCTCAAAATTTGTCAATTCATACGCTCGATTTTCAAAAATAGAAGAATCATTTGGTTTTTCTTCCAAAAAATCTTTAGTCGGTAATTCATCAATCATCTCTTGTGCGTCCAAAAGAATATCTACTTTATGAATTGTATGGCAGTTTGGACATTGCACCAGATTTGTCTGCATATTTGCTGTTCTTGCATCTATATCAAACCCACAATTTGTACAAAGTAATTCCAAATCTTGATTATTATATTGCTATATTGTTATATTATTTTTGAATATAACAATCGAACAATGATTGTAATTTTTATCTAAACAAATCCTTTCCTTTCAAATACTTCGACTTACGATAAGAAATCAAAAATTCGGCTACTAAAATTATAATTGCCAAAAAGACAAACCATTGAAAATACGTTTCAAACTCATTAAAAACACGTTGTTCGACTTCTCGTTTTTCGATTTTTTGAATTTTCTCATCTAAAGATTTAAGGATTTTTTCATCATCTTGTAATTTGAAATACGCTCCACGAGCCGTTCGAGCAACATCTTTGAGCATTCCTTCATTTAGGCGAGTTTGGACAACTTCGCCAGCAGCATTTCGTTTATAGTTTGTTTGTCCATATTCAGTGATAAGAATTGGTGAAGATTTTTTTGAACCAATTCCAATCGTAAAAATCAACATTCCATTTTTACCAGCCTGTTCTGCCATTGTAATCGCATCGCCTTCATGATTCTCACCATCTGAAATTACAATTAAAGCTTTATGTTGTTTATTGTCTATATCGAATGATTCTTCGGCCAGTTGTATCGCTGAACCAATTGCTGTGCCTTGTTTTGTCACCATATTGGGACTTGCACTTTTGATTAGTGTTTGTGCTGTCGCATAATCATTGGTCAAAGGCATTTGTACATAAGCATCGCCAGCAAATAGAATAATTCCAACTCTATCAGTTCGGAATTTATTAATAAGTTTAAAACAAAATTGCTTTGATCGTTCCAGTCGATTTGGCGAAATATCCTTTGCCAACATAGAATTAGACACATCTAATGCTATAAAAATATCAATGCTTTTTTGTTGTACTTTCGCTTTCTTTGTTCCCATCTGCGGATTTGCGTAAGCAAAACCAAGTAAAACTAAAACCAACATCAACAGTCCAAACTTCAAGAAATTCTTAAAGCGAGAACGTTCGGGCATTAATTGTTTCATTAACTCAACATCGCCAAACTTCTCCATCGCTCGTTTTTGCCAACGTCGATGTAAGAAGAAAATCACTACAAAAATCGGAATCAGTAGTAATGCAAAAAGATGATATGTATGTTCTAATTGTAACAAATATTTTTTATTTGAACCCTCTCCCCAACCCTTTCCCTTAAAAGGGAAAGGAAGTTACACTCGAAAGTTCAAAGGTTAATGCTTTCGAGTGTTGTCCCCTTCTATTTCTAAGGGAAGGGTTAGGGATGGGTTTAATCACGGTATAGTTCGTAAAATCGTATATTTTAATAATATTTCTAATGATAAAAAGATGATTGCGAACAAGACAAAACTAAAAAACTCATCGCTTTGTCGTTTGACGATAGCAATGTCCATTTTTGTTTTTTCCAATTGATCAATTTCGCTATAAACTTTTTTCAAACTGTTAGCATCAGTTGCTCGGAAGTATTTTCCTCCTGTTTTATCAGCAATATCTTCCATCAAGGTTTCATCTATTCTGACCGAACGATAACCAAAAACATACGAGCCGTCGCTTCGTCGTCCAGTCGGTGTCATTGCTTCTGCCATCGAACCGACACCTATTGTGTAAACCTTAATATTGTAGGCTTTCGCCATTTCGACTGCGGTCAATGGTTGAATATAACCAGCATTATTTTCACCGTCCGTTAGTAAAATGATAACTTTCGATTTTGCTTCGCTTTCTGCTAATGCTTTGACTGAATTTGCCAAACCCATTCCGATAGCTGTTCCATCGCTTAACTTTCCACATTCTAATTCTGATAAAAAACGTTTAACAACATTATGGTCAGTTGTAAGTGGACATTTAGTAAAACTTTCAGCCGCAAAAGCCGTGATTCCAATTCGGTCGTAAGTTCGACTATCGACAAAATCAGCGGCCAATACTTGACTCGCTTGTAATCTATCGGGTTCAAAATCTTTCGATAACATTGAACTTGATAAATCCATCGAAATGATAATGTCAATTCCTTCCGCATCAATTTCTTCTTCTTTGTAAATCATCTGCGGACGAGCCAAAGCAATCACTAAGGCAACAAAAGCTAATATTCGTAAAGTCGTTGGTAACCATGTATTCAATCTTGCTCGAATAGACGGTTTTCCCTCAAATCCTGCTAAAGTTGAAAATCGCATTTCCGCAAAACGTTCTCGTTTACGAAGCCAAATCCAAACGATAGGAATAAGGAATAGTAATAAAAAAGCTGCTTTATTTACAAAATATATACTTGACAATTCGTTTTAATTAGTAGTTTATTAATTAGTCTCCGTCATCATCATCACCGCTATCACCAAAAAAAATATCGCTGAATATACCGTTGTTACCAGTCTCTTCGATATTTTCTTGAAAAATAAATTCGTCATTATCGTCATTATTTTCTTCGACATCAACAATCACTTCTTGCGTTTTTTGTACAAACTCCAAACTCAAATCCATCACATCACGATGTTCTTCTTCACTTGGTTCAACTTTTGCGAATTTTACCAAATCAGCAATTTGTAATACATTTTTCAATTTACTAACTTGAGCTAAATCAATTTCAAAACCTTTCAAATCTGTCATAATTTCATCGGTAACAGATTCTAATGCATTGATTTTAAAACGATTTTCTAAGTATTCTCGTAAAATATGTGATATTTCAGAATGATACATTTTGAAATTACCATTTTGCCAAAGTTGCTTATCATCTAACTTTTTTAATTCAGAAAAAGCAAGAATATGAGCAGGAATTTCTGGTTCTGGCGGAAGCATTTCAGTTTTAACGTCGTCTTTTTTCTGTCGTTTTGAATACAACCAAACTAACGTAATCAAAACTGCAACACCCAAAACTGCCAAAATACCCGGCAAAATATCTTCTTTAAAAGACATTGGTTCTTGAAATATATCTTTAATAGGAGCAAAATCTTGTGTCGAGTCTATCACAGGAGAAACAACGGTTAATTGCATCGCTTTTGAGAAAATCGTGTCCCAGTTTCCATTTTTTTCTTTTACAGAAATTGGAATTGGTGGAATCTCATAAACACCTGAATCAAAAGAAGTTATCGTCATTTTTTTAGAAGTCAATATTTCTTCTTTTGAAATATTTGATGTAGAATCTCTCTGACTTAACACTTCAATATTTTTACCTAATTTCACATTTTTAGGCATCAACACTTCCGTTTTCTTCGAGTGTTTGACCTGCAATTCCATTTTCATCTGTTCACCAATCATCATATTCGTCGAATCTATTTTGGTTTCAACCGAAGGTTGAGCCAAAGCGATTTGACTAATGATTAATAATAACACTGTGATGAATTTTTGCTGCATTTTATTTTTTATGATTATTTATTTTTTTCTAATTGTTGACGGATTTTTTGTATTTCTTCGATAGAAATATCTGTAAGATTAGCTATAATTTTATTAGAATATCCCTGTTTAATTCCTCGTATTATAATTTTTTGACGACTTAATTTATATCCTTCTATAAAACCTTCTGCAAAACTATTTATATAGACATCTAAGAAAACTCCTTCCATGCCTTTTTTCAAACCTCTTTCACGTCCTATTTTACGAGCATAACCTATTAATTCGTCCCTTAATTTTAGTTCTATTTGAATCATTTTACAGGATTATTCATTAAAGTTTTTACGGATTTTTTGTATTTCTTCGATAGACAATTGAGTTAATTTAGCAAGTACATCATCTGAAAATCCTTCATCAATACCTGTTTTAATAATCTTTAACTTTTCTTCTTCACGACCTTCTTCACGACCTTCTTTATGACCTTTTTCACGACCTTCTTCATGGGAAGTATCCACAACGTTCTTAATATCACGATAATATTTTAAACTTCTATCATATGCTTCCAACTCTTTTGGTGTAAACTTTGCAATTTCGGCAGCTTCAAATAAACGTTTAAAAACTCGTTCTTGTAATTTCTTTGGTCGGTTTTGAAGATTCGACAAATGCGTTAAAACATACAACCATTTATCGAATTGTGTTTCAAGTTCATCTTCTGTTTTCTTGAATTTTGGTAATTCAATATAAACAAATTTCAACTTATCATAAAACACTTCACAACGTTGATTTTTTAACTCAACAATGTGATGTAAAGTATTATCATTTTTGTGATCATCAAATATAAAATCTAAGATTCCAATAGAATAAACTGGTTTCAATTGATAATCCCAAATTCCTTTTATAGCTTGTTCTTGTATCGGAAACGATGTGTAAAAAACACTTCTATCTTTAAAATAATTTTGCTTCGCTTTTTGCATTTCTACAATAAATCGCTCACCATCTTTCCCAATACAATACAAATCAAAAATCGCTTTTCTATCCAATTCCGTTCGTCCCATTTTATCATTCGACGCATAAGTCAAATCTTTCACTTGCTTATTATCAGGCAAAATTTGGTTCAAAAAGTCAATAAGCAAAGGTTTATTTGGCTCAGAACCAAATAACTTCTTAAATCCAAAATCCGTCAAAGGATTGATATATCTATCTTTCAGATTTTTTATACTCATTTTTGATTTATTTAAAATTAGAATTTACTAAATGTAAGCTTTACGTAAATTACGTCAAAAACAGTTTAGCAATAAAGCAATTTAAGAGTCAATCAATGATGCCTTTTTTTAAAAAAACGAAGCAAATCCTTCACATAAAACTGGTCATTTTTCTCTAATTCTTCCTTTTCAGGAATCGCAATACTCAACGTATCAGAGCCAGATTTCAAAAACGTATTTTGGAATTTTGCTTGATTTTGATAAAAATATTCTTTGTATCGTTTGCGTTCCTTTTTGCTTCCAGTATCAATCCAACGAGTTTTACCAGTTTCCGCATCTTGTGCCAATATCAAACCGATATTTTTTGGTAATTCAATTTCTCTCGGATCATACAAATGCAAACCAATAATATCATGTCGTCTTGATGCAATTTTCAATCCATCATCATAACCAGAAGTCATAAAATCCGATAATATAAACGTAACGCTTCGTTTCTTCTGAATGTTATTAAAAAACTGCAAAGCCGTTGATAAATCCGTTGCTTTTCCTGTCGGTTCAAAATTGACCAACTCTCGAATAATGCGTAAAATATGACTTCGTCCTTTTTTCGGAGCGATGTATTTTTCAACTTTATCAGAAAATAGAATCAAGCCGACTTTATCATTATTATTATTCGCTGAAAAAGCAATTACGGCTGCAATTTCTGTAATCACTTGATTTTTAAATTGTCGAACAGAACCAAAAAACGCTGATTGACTAATATCAACAATCAACATGACCGTCAATTCTCGTTCTTCCTCAAAAACCTTAACAAACGGCGTATTATATCGAGCCGTTACATTCCAGTCAATATTCCGAACATCATCACCGAATTGATAATCTCGCACTTCCGAAAAAGACATACCTCGACCTTTAAAAGCAGAGTGATATTCACCAGTAAAAAGGTGTTTACTCAAGCCTTTCGTCTTTATCTCAATCTTCCGAACTCGTTTTATTAATTCGCTTGTTTCCAAAGTGTTTAGTTTGAGTGGTTTAAGTAGTTTTGGTAGTTTAAGTAGTTCTTTTCAAAAACCACAAACTACTTAAACTACTTAAACTACAGAACTACTTAAACTATCTCATATTCTTAATAATCGACGCATCATGTAAATGTGACTTAACTTTTTTAAGTCAACAAAAAACTGCGAATAATCTACTGAATCTATGGAATTTCTACTGCATTCAATATTTCATTAATAATATCTTCTTGCGAAATATTTTCCGCTTCCGCTTCGTAAGACAAACCGATTCGATGACGCAAAACATCGTGACAAATCGCTCGAATATCTTCTGGAATTACATAACCTCGACGTTTGATAAACGCATAAGCTTTTGCGGCTTTCGCCAAATTGATAGTCGCACGAGGAGAACCTCCGTAGTTAATTAACGGTTTCAATCTACTCAAACGATAATTTTCTGGTTGACGAGTTGCGAAGACAATATCTAAAATGTACTGCTCGATTTTTTCGTCCATATATATTTCCTTGATAGATTCACGAGCCTTCATAATCTCTTGAATGCTAACAACTTCTTGAACTTCTTGAAAAGTATCATTACCCAAATTCAAGCGCATAATTTGACGTTCTTCCTCTTTAGTCGGATAACTAACTTTCACTTTTAACATGAATCTATCCGTTTGTGCTTCTGGCAACGGATACGTTCCTTCTTGCTCAATCGGATTTTGAGTTGCTAAAACCAAAAACGGAGCATCTAACTTAAATGTTTCGTCACCGATTGTTACTTGACGTTCTTGCATCGCTTCAAGTAATGCACTTTGTACTTTGGCTGGAGCACGATTGATTTCATCTGCTAAAACAAAATTGGCAAAAACTGGCCCTTTTCTTACCGTAAATTCATTTTTATTGGGATTATAAATCATCGTTCCGATAATATCGGCTGGTAGTAAGTCTGGTGTAAATTGAATACGACTAAATTCGCCATTTACCGTTTTAGATAACGTCTTAATCGCCAATGTTTTTGCTAAACCTGGCAAACCTTCTAACAAAACATGGCCTTTTGCTAATAAACCGATTAGCAATCGTTCAATCATTTGATGTTGACCAATAATGACTTTAGAAGTTGCTTCATTTAATCTATCTACAAACGCACTCTCAATATATATTCGATGGCTTAATGCCTGAATGTCAACTGGTTTATTCATTTGAATTAATAATTAATTTTAGTTATTAGCGATTCGTTTTAGAAACAATTGTGATAATATTGACTTTTATATGAATGATTTATATTGTTATTACACGTTAATTTGGTATAAGTTCATTAGTAATTCGGAATTGAAAACGGACGATTCACTAATTACTAAGTGCGAATCACTAAATTTGACTACAAATTTAATTGGAAAAATCACTAATATACAGTTTTTTTCATTGTTTTAATTTTGAATTAACAAGATACAAACACAGATAAGGAATGAGATACATAATTTATAGCTTTTTGATTTTTAGTTTTTTGATGATTGATTTTGATGTGAATGCTCAAAAAAAAGGTAGCACTTACAATAAAGAAACAGTAGATTCTTTGAACCAACTTGGAGAAAAGTATAATGTAGTAAGTAATGATACTATTTTAAGAGGAAATGGTGGACATTGGGGTTCTGATGGAATGTTTTATGCAAATGGCGATGATAATAGATTTGAATTAGATAGGACATCAAGAAGATTTGGTGCAGTAATTTCAGCCTATCAACTACGAGAAAATGGCTTAGTTGTTCTGTTACGTACAAGTAGTAATCGATTAGAAAAATTAAGAATTTTGTCAAGAGATAAACAATTATCAGAAGTACAACAGCAAAATTATAAATTTAAGATTAGTCAGATTGAACAAGAAAATAAAATTATCAACGAATCCTTAATTAATTCTTTTGCTGAATTTTATTCTTTTTCTCATATCTATTTTATGTATGATAGCAGCTTAACAAGGTTGAAAAATGGTATTCAAAAAGGAATTTTTGTTAATAAAAAAGGTGAAATTGATAAATCGATTGAGCTAAATACAAAAGATTATTATATCTGTAGTTATACTCTTGCAAGTACATCTAAAGAAACAGAAGGATTAGTCATTCATAATTCAAAAATGGAAAGAGTAAAAGAACCTTTTCCAGGAGTTGCTGTTTCTGGTACGTCTGGATTAAATATGTTATTTCAGTTATTTACAGATGATAAAAAATACCTTGAAAAAAAGATAGGAAAAGACACAAGAAAGCTACAAGAGAATTTAACAATCTTTACCGAAAGGGCTGAAATCAGATTTAAAAAACCTTAAATAAAATAATGGAAGTGCAAAACGGCTTAACAAGAGCAGAAAAACAAATAATTATCATAGAATCCGTAAACGCTTGTGCGAATGCAAAAAACAATAATTGGGCAAACTTAGCACAAGTCGGTGCAGCAGTTCGACAAAAAGGTTTGAAATATGGAAACTTAAAACTTATGTTGCAATCTTTTGCTCCGATTTTAGAATTTGATGAAATTTATGAACATCACGCACCAGTGACTTATGTGCGGTTGAAGTAATACGTGTTGCGAGTTGCGAGTTTTGACCGTTTTTACGACAGCTTTATTAATATTTAGAATCTGTCGTCAATTCGTAAAACTTGCAACACGCAACACGCAACAATAAAAAATGAAAAGTATATTTTTAATAATTTTCGCAGCGTTATTTTTATCAGCAAGTGAAGCGGAACAAATACCGCTAACGATCACAATTACCAATGTTCAAAGCACAAAGGGAAATATGCGAATTGGTATTTATAAAGTAAATAATGATTTCTCAAATGAAGATGACACGTATAAAAGCAAGGTTTATAAAGTCAATAAAGAAGGTTCTATTTTGATAAAAATCAAAGATTTGCCTTACGGCGAATATGCTATTGGATTTCATCATGATGAGAATAAAAATGCCAAACTGGACAAAAATTTTATTGGAATTCCCAAAGAACCATTTTGTTTTTCTAATAATATTAAACCAAGATTTTCCGCACCGAGTTTTGACGAATGCAAGTTTAAATATTCTGCAAATAATGCAAATATGAGTGTAGAATTGTTGGTTTATTGATGATAAGTGTTTGAATGTTCAAATGTTTGATTGTTTGAATGTTCTGTCATAATCGAACAATCAAACATTGGAACGATGAATTTAAAAGAACGCATTGCTGAATTAGAAAAAGAAAATGCTGAATTGCGAGCAGAAAATAGTGCTTTGCGTCAAAAGTTGGAAGGTCGAAAACGGAAAAGAAAACTGACGACTATTTCTAAGGAAGAATTGGAAAACCGTTGGTGGAACTTGTCTGACAACTGGAAAAAGGCATTTCAACAGGCTTTTTTTCGCAATGGCGAAAACATTTATTTGCCTTCTGAAAAAGATTTACGAGCGTTGTTTAGTACGACAAAATTGGAAATTGTTGGTAACGGAATTTTGTTATTTGGTTTAGAACAGTTGAGTTTTAAGTTGAATGATTTGAGAGGTTTAGAGCATTTTTCGCAACTTAAAGCATTGAATTTAGCAGGAAATCAATTCAAAAATCTCAAAGGAATTGAACACCTCAAAAACTTAGAATTACTCAATCTTACCGCAAATCAACTCACAACTTTACGAGGTATTCGACACTTTAAAAAGTTGAAATATCTATTTATTCGAGATAATCATCTAAAAAATCTCTCTGAAATTCAGCATTTGATGCAATTAGAAATTCTGGATTGTATGAATAATAAACGGTTAAATTCGATTGGCAAATTATTACAAACCAAATCGTTACAAGAATTGTATATTTATGATTTTAAATCTAAAATTCAATCAGAAATTGAGCAATTGAAAATGCAATTACCTGATTTGAAAATTATTCGAGTGTAATGGGTTGCGAGTTACGAGTTGCGATTTTTGACGAATTAATGACAGGTTTATTTTAAGTAGAATTTTACGAAAGTTTGAAATTTTCGTAAAGTTGATTTATTCTAACATTTGTTGTCAGTTCGTCAAACTCGCAACCTGTAACTCGCAACTCATTAAACTCGCAACTAAAAAAACGTGAACATAGCAGTTTATTGTGCGTCAAGTGAGAACGCAGATCCGAAGTATTACGAAATGGCGGAAGAAGTTGGGCGAATAGTGGCGAAAGCAAATCATACGATTTATTATGGTGGAGCTTGTGTTGGTTTGATGGGAAAAGTCGCTGATGGAGCGTTATCGGAAGGTGGAAAAGTGGTCGGTGTAATTCCGAATTTTATGACAAATATTGAGCGTCATCACAAAGGTTTGACCAAAACGCATTATGTCGAAACGATGCAAGAACGTAAACGAATTATGTTTACGAATGTGAATGCGATTATTGCGTTGGCTGGAGGTTGTGGAACTTGGGACGAGCTTTTTGAAGTCTTGAGTTTGAAGCGTTTAAATCGGTTTGATGGCGAGATTATTATTGTAAATACCGACGGTTTTTATAATCCGATTATCGAAATGTTGCAGCGAACAGTAGACGAAAAATTTATGACGGAAGAGCATTTGAAATTGTTTAAAGTCATTGAAAAACCGAGTGAACTAAAAGCTATTTTGAAATAGTTTGGTAGAGAGATTTATAAGATTTTTAAAATATTATAGGTTTATAATCAATAAGTTAGATGGAAAATGGAAAAGCGACTTACAAAACATATTAGCTATTTGCCGAAGGAATCCATAGAAATTCATGCTGTCAAAAGGCAATGGAAAACATGGTCAATCGTAGCCGTTGTTGTTGGTGTTATAGGATTTTTGACTTTGGTTTTATCGACTGGTATTTTTGGTGGTTTTTTGTTTTCTGCTGGGTTTATAGGATTGTTTGTCAATCTGATAATACATGGTATAAATCCGTCTATTAATTATATTCAATTTACCGAAAAACGGGTAATTTTAAAACAACATAAAGAAAATACTACAGAAGATCAGGCTTTGTCGCATTTCCTAAAATCGCCAACATATTTGGATGTTATAGTGAAGCAGAAACCAAAAGATTTGATGGAAATCACGTTTGAGCAATATGGCGAAAAGATAGGAAAAACAACCGTTCCAGGTGAAGAATTGACTTACTTATTGGATAGTTTGAATGATTTGTTGGGTTTGGAAATTAAGGAAACTCGAAGCACGAAAGAGAAAGAAGATGTTTTGTACTTGCGACCAATTGATTCGGATGAAAACTTGATGCCTTCGTATCTGAAAGTCGTTGATAATCCGTTGCGTTTGATTGTGAATCCGACTTCTAACGTACGTAATTTTATTATTAATAACCAAAGAAATATTATTAAAAATGCCAATGGAAAAACGGTTCATCTCCATGAGATAACAGATATCACGTTGTTTGTTTCAGGAACGACAGTTGTAATGACAGCGTTATTACAGTCGAATAAATTCGAGGAAATTATTAAGTTTAAAACGAAAAAATATAGTATAGAAATCATTAAAAAAGACCTCCAAAATTTTATTGATTTCTTAAAAACAAAACCAAACTTACAACATATTCAATTTGCAATTCAAGGATAGTTAGTTATGATAAAAGGATAACAAAAGTGGTGCAATTTCTGAAATAAACAATTTAGGGTTTAAGTATTTTGTAATGTTTCAAAATTGCACCAACTCTTATATGTTAAGATAATTAGAATTTAAAATTTGATGTTATTACTAAAAGTCATAAAGGGTTTAGAAATCAAATGTTTTTAGCCAAAATTTAAGATTAAACTAAGTACCGAAATAAGACAACACAAAGATATGGACAGAACAAATGTCTGTCAACCGACAATGTGCGAAATACTTGTTTTTATTAGTGAAATGGCGATATGAGTGAGGGAAGCAACGTATTTTGAGGATGAAGCAAATAAAATTTGTGTCAAAATTTCATATAAATTCAAAAAAAAGATAATATGAAATAACTTTTAAAGTACAAAAAGCAATAATAAGTAGTTCTAATTTTTTGATTATCAGTATTTTATTGTTGTATTTTTAATTGTAAGTAAGTACAAAATTTATAAACTGACTTTTGTAACCTAAATATTAATAACCATCTTTGTAACGTTAAAACACAGAATTACAAAAACTTTCTATAATACAAGCTTCACAAACACAAAATATATATTCAAAAAGCATTTTGAATATATACTATTCTTTTGTTTAAATTTTGGTGAATTATACTATTAATTGTAATGGTATATTATTTTGTTAATAACCATATAACTTCCTATTAAAATGAAAAAAACCTTTACAAAAAACATTTTTAAAGTAGGTTTTGGAATACTGTCATTATTTTGGCTAAATACCATAAACGCACAAATGACCGTTACAGATCCTGCTAATCCAAGTTCCGCTTATACTCCTGTTTCCCTGATTAGTAATGTATTTATATCAGGTGGAGTACAGATAGATAATATTGTTTATCAAGGGGATTTAAAACAAGTTGGTTATTATCAAAATGGAGGTGCTATAGGTTTGACCGATGGAATTATAATCAGTACAGGAAATGCAGAAGAAGCACCGAATATAGCAAGTGGATCAACAACAGGAAATCCAACAGGAGGACCAACTTCTTCAACTTATTTGTCGGGGTTGATTCCAGGATTCACGTTAAATGATATTGTACAATACGAAATAACATTTACGCCAACTACGTCTAATTTATCTTTTCAATACGTTTTTGCATCAGAGGAATATGAAACTTATGCTCCGCCAAATAATTCATCATTCAATGATGTTTTTGGCTTTTTCATAAGTGGTCCGAATAATGCTGCACCTTATTCTAATATAGCTTTTATACCAGGTACAACAACACCTGTATCCATTAATAATATTAATCCTGTAACCAATACCAGTTATTATGTTTCTAATGTTTCTGGTACTTCGAATGTAAAATATGGAGGTTATACGACAGTCATGACCGCTACAACTACAGTTGTTCCTTGTCAACAATATACCATTATTTTAACGATTGCGGATGCAGGAGATAGTGCATTTGATTCGGCTATATTTTTAGAAGGAGGGACTTTTACAGTAGATGGAATTGCGGCAACTCCGGTAACTCCAAGTCCTGACACTGTTTTGGTTGAAGGTTGTGCTGCGGGTTCTTTAGATTTTAGTGTTGATGCTCCAGCTACATCAACAATTCCAATCACTTACTCCATTGGAGGAACAGCAACTATGGGAATTGACTATGATACGATTCCACTTTCGGGTCTAATTCCGCCAGGAAGTTCTACATTTACAATTCCGATTGTTCCATTAAATGATGGTGTTGCAGATGGACAAGAGTATATTGAATTTATATTCAATACAAATCCTTGTACGGTCGATACTGTCAGAATTTATATAAAAGACAATGAACTCACTACGAATATAGATGATGCTTTTATCTGTGTAGGAGATTCTGTCACTTTAGATGCGACATCACCAGTGACAATTCCACCGCCATACACTTTTTCTAAAACAGATACTTTAGCAACAATAGAGTTTACTCAAGTTCAATCCAATTTGAATATTTCAGGATTTCCATTTCCACAAGTCACAGCAGGAATGATTGAATCTGTTTGTTTAGATATTACACATATTAGTCCTGCAGATTTAGATATTTTCTTACTTGCTCCAGATGGTAGCTTCTTAGAATTGTCAACGGATAATGGTCAGATTGCAAATAACTTTGGTCAAGCTTGTTTTACAGCAAATCCTTTAGATCCAACTATTAATGGCTCTAATAGTCCATTTTTAGGTAACTATCAACCAGAAGGATTTTGGTCGTTCTTATACGGTGCTCCAGTTAACGGAACATGGCAACTTTTAGTGACTGATGATTCTCCATTTTTAGATGGAACAATCAATAGTTGGTCAATTAATTTTGCATCAATCTATAATGTGCAATATTCATGGACACCAACCACAAATATCAATTACATAGATTCGCCAGTTGTTGTCGTTAATCCTCCAGTAACTACTGATTATATTGTATCAATCACAGACACTTATGGTTGTACGGTTTCTGATACAGCAACGATTACTGTTGATAATCAAATACCTGCACCCATTATCTCATGTGGTAATATTAATAATGCTTCAATAGAATTTGTTTGGCAACCAATTACAAATGTCACGGCTTATGAAGTAAATATAAATGGTACAGGTTGGATTCCTGCTAATGGAACATTGTCGCATTTGGTCACAGGTTTACCTTCCTTAACAGCTGTAACTCTTGAAGTTCGTGCGATTTCACCACCAAATTCTGTCTGTACTTTGCCGCCTTTAATCGGAACGCACAGTTGTACGACAACTTCTTGTGCATTGACAACAACAGTGCTTTCACAAACTGATGTCACTTGTTTTGGAGGAACTGACGGTTCAATCACAATTGATGTACCAGCAGGTGTTCCACCATATTCACATACGATTAATGGAGGAACAGCACAAACCAGTACAACTTTTACAAATTTAACTGTCGGAACATATAATATTGTTACAACCGATTCTATCAATTGTCAAACAACTTTAAATGTATTGATTAACGAACCAGCCGAAGTTACAGGAACAATGGTAACAACCGATGTAAGTTGTAGTGGTGGAAATGATGGAACAGCAACTGTTACACCTTCTGGCGGAGCTAATACAACTTACACGTATAGTTGGAGTACAATACCAGTACAAACTACACAAACTGCGACTGGTTTGTCAGCAGGGACGTATTATGTGACTTTAACAGATGCGAATATGTGTACGGGAGAAGATACAGTAATCGTCATCGAACCAACACCAATTACATTAACAATGTCGAATGTAAACGTCAGTTGTAATGGTGCAAATGATGGTTCAGTAAGTGTCGTAGCAGTTGGTGGAACTGGTAACTATACCTACAATTGGAATACAACACCAGCACAAACGACACAAACTGCGACAGCTTTAAGTGGTGGATTATATGAAGTAACTGTTACCGATGCAAATATGTGTACGGCTTCTGATACAGTTTCGACTTACGAACCTCCATTGATTACTTATACAACTGCTTCTACTAATGCAAGTTGTAATGGTGGAAATGATGGAGCAATTACCATTACAAATACAACAAGTGGTGGAGTTGTAGTTCAATATTCAATTGATGGTGGAATAAATTTCCAATCGTCAAATACATTTTCAGGTTTGTCAGCAGGAACATATATACCAGTTTGTAGTTTCTTAAATGGAAATTGTCCAATTACAGGTGATACAATTTTTATCACACAACCTGATTCTATTTTATTAACAACAGCTTCAACAGATATTACTTGTAATGGGGCAAATGATGGAACGGCAACGGCAACAGCTTCTGGCGGAACTGGTGTGTTAGCTTATTCTTGGAGTACAACACCTGTTCAAACAACTGCAAGTATTTCCAACTTAGCAGCAGGAACATATTACGTGACCGTTACAGATGATAATAGTTGTACAACAGTAGATTCTGTAACTATTGCAGAACCTTTAGCAATAACCTATACCACGACACCAACCAATTTATCATGTAATAATGATAATTTAGGAAGTATCGTTTTGACCGCCTCTGGAGGAACAGGAATATTAACTTATAACTGGTCAAATGGTGATACAACCGCAACGATTTCTAATTTAGCAGCAGGAACATATATCTTTACAATTACAGATGCTTCCAACTGCTTTGAAGTGGATAGTCTAACGATTACAGAGCCAACAGCAATTACTTTATCTACAACATCGACTGATGCTACTTGTAATAGTTCAGGTGATGGAACAGCGACAGTTTCTGCTTCGGGCGGAACACCAGGGTACACTTATTTGTGGGATGCAAACGCAGCGAATCAAATAACGGCAACTGCAACTGGTTTAAATCAAGGAACATTCACGGTTAATGTAACAGATGCTAATAATTGTGTTGAAACAGTAACGGCAACTGTAAATGTACCTTCACCGATTGTTTTGTCAATGGTAAGTACAGACTTATCATGTTTTGGAGCTTCGGACGGAACAGCAACCGTAACCGCTTCTGGTGGTGCAGGAAACTATACTTACGCTTGGAATACAACACCAATGCAAACAATGCAAACAGCAACTGGACTTTCAGCAGGAACAACTATTGTTACGGTAACAGATGCTAACGGTTGTTTTGATACGGCACAAGCACAAATCACGGGTCAAGTCGTTATGACGATTGGATTTACAACAACAGATGCTAATTGTAATAGTGGAAATGATGGAACAGCAACTGTAAATGTTACCAATGGTAATTCACCGTTTAATTATACTTGGAATACTGGTACACCTCAAACAACTCAAACCGCAACAACTTTAACAACAGGAACTTATACTGTGACAATCGTTGATAATATTGGTTGTGTCGGAATAGATAGTACAACGATAAATGAACCAACGGCTTTAACTTCGACAACCAGTTCTACACCGTTAGATTGTTTCGGTGACGGAACAGGAACAGCAACAGTAACCGTTGGAGGTGGAACGTCAGGATATACTTATAACTGGAATACATCACCAGCACAAACAACGCAAACCGCAACAGGTTTACAAGCAGGAACTTATTTTGTCACCTCGACTGATGCAAATATGTGTACAATTATTGACACCGTAATTGTTATTGAACCGACACCGATTACATTAACAATGTCTAACTTAAATGTAAGTTGTAATGGTGCGAACGATGGTACAGTAAATGTTACAGCAGTTGGAGGAACAGGTACTTATACTTATAATTGGAATACAACACCTGCTCAAATAACACCAACCGCAAACGGTTTAAATGGTGGATTGTATGAAGTAACTGTTACCGATATTAATATGTGTACAGCTTCTGATACGGTTTCTACTTACGAACCACCGTTAATTACTTACACAACGGCTTCTACAAATGTGAGTTGTTTTGGTGGAAATGATGGAACAATTACGATTACAAATACGACTACTGGTGGAGCTTCTGTTCAATATTCAATTGATGGTGGAACAACTTTCCAAGTAACCAATACATTTACAGGTTTGGTAACTGGAACTTACACACCAGTTTGTAGTTTCTTAAATGGAAATTGTCCAATTACAGAAACCGATATTATTATTACACAACCTGATTCTATTACATTAACAACAGTATCAACAGACATTACTTGTAATAGTGCAAATGATGGAACAGCAAACGCAACTGCTTCTGGTGGAACTGGTGTTTTAACCTATGCTTGGAGTACAACGCCTGTTCAAACAACAGCAAGTATTAGCAGTTTAGCAGCAGGAACTTATTATGTTACGGTTACGGATGATAACATGTGTTCAACCATTGATTCGGTAATAATTGCAGAACCTTCAGCTATAACTTATACAACTACACCAACGAACTTATTATGTAATAATGATAATTCTGGAAATATAGTTTTGACAGCTTCTGGCGGAACAGGAACATTAACTTACAGTTGGTCAAATGGTGAAACAACATCAACGATTTCCAATTTAGCAGCAGGAACATATATTTTTACAATTACAGATTCATCTGCTTGTTTTGAAGTGGATAGTGTAACAATTACAGAACCGACCGTTTTAACATCTTCTACAACGTCAACTGATATTTCATGTTTTGGTGCAAATGATGGAACAGGAACAGTAACACCAGCTGGTGGAACAATGGGTTACACGTACTTATGGACAAATGGAATGAGCGGAGCAACTGCAACAGGTTTGGGTGCAGGAGTAACTTATGTTACGATTACAGATGCTAATATGTGTACAACCGTTGATTCGGTAACAATAGTAGAACCAACACAAATTATTACAAATGTAACAGGAACAGACGCAACTTGTAATGGATTGACAGATGGAACAGCAATTATAGCTGTAACTGGCGGCGTTTCTGGTTATACTTATACTTGGGATGGAATTGTGGCAACCGATACGGTTTCTAATTTAGGAGCAGGTTGGCATTATGTTTTAGTGACAGATGCGACAAGTTGTATGGCTTTAGATAGTATCTTGACGAACGAACCAGCACCGATTGTTTTATCAACTTCGATGACTTCTGTGTCTTGTAGCGGTGGAAATGATGGAACTGCAACTGTCTCTGCTACTGGTGGAGCAAGTGGATTTTCTTACCAATGGAATACCTCACCAGCACAATTTACAGCAACAGCAACAAACTTGACAACAGGAACATATATTGTTACAGTAACAGATGCAAATGGTTGTTTTAATGTTGATAGTATTGCGGTGACAACACCAAATCCATTAACAGCAACTTTGACAGGAACTAATGTAGATTGCTTTGGAGCAACAACTGGTACAATTACAACGGCAATAACTGGAGGTGTAACACCATATAATTATGCATGGAATGTCGGAGCAACAACAGGAAACTTAATCAATGTTCCAGCAGGAAATTATACCGTTACGATTACAGATGGAAACAATTGTTTTGTTATAGAAACAATTGATATTACACAGCCTTTAGCACCGATTGTGATTACATTGGATAAAACGGATGTAGCTTGTAATGGAGGAAATGATGGAACTGCAACTGCAGCAGTAACAGGTGGAACTGCACCTTATACATACAGCTGGAATACAACACCACAACAAGTAACACCTGTTGCAACTGGTTTGGCGGTAGGAACTTATACACTAACCGTAACGGATGCAAATGGTTGTCAACAAGTCGCTTCGACTTCAGTTCAACAACCATCAAGTATTACTGCTGTAATTACAGAACAAGGTGCAAGTTGTTTTGGTGGAAATGATGGAACAGCAACCGTTGCTGCTTCGGGCGGAACACCAGGATATACTTATATTTGGAATACAGTTCCACAACAAGTCGGAACGACTGCAACAAATTTAACTGGTGGACAATCTTATACAGTGACTGTTACAGATTCGTTAGGTTGTATGATTACACAGAATATCACAATCACACAACCAGCCGAAATTAAATTAACAACAACACAAACCAATATTACTTGTAACGGATTTACAGATGGAACAGCAACCGTTTTGCCGACAGGCGGAACACCTGGTTACACGTATTTATGGGGTGGAAATGCGAATAATCAAACAACCGCTACGGCAAATGATTTAGGTTTGGGAAGTTACAGTGTTACCGTAACTGATGCTAACGGATGTACCGCAACAATTTCTATAACGATTATCGAACCGAATCCGTTATTTATGGATGTCGGTAAAACAGATGTTTTGTGTAAAGGTGATGCAACGGGAACAGCAACCGCAACATTCTCTGGAGGAAATGAGCCTTACTCACCAGTTTGGAGCTATAATAATACAGCAACAAACAACATTAATAATCTACCAGCAGGAACGTATTACTTGACTTTGACAGATGGAAATAATTGTCAATTAACAGATTCTGTCATTGTTGAAGAACCTTTGGAGGAATTATCGTTGAATGCAGAAACCGTTGATAATTTATGTTTTGGTGATAGAGATGGCGAAATTAGCATTGATGGAGTTGGTGGAACGTATCCGTATCAATTTAGTTTAGATGGTGAGAATTATTCAAATAGTAATCGTTTTATTGGTTTAGAAGCAGGTAATTATACCATCTACAATCGTGATGCAAATGGTTGTTTGTACAATGAAAATATAACAATTACAGAACCTGATGAATTTACAATTGATGCAATTGAAGATTTAGATATGGAATTTGGTGACGCTGCTATTTTAGATGTAACGACTACTAATGGAATCGCTCCGATTACATATATTTGGACACCAGCAGCATTTTTGAGTTGTAGTGATTGTCAATCTCCAGTGGCAGATAGTTTATCAGTTGATACTTACTTTGAAGTATTTGCAACCGATAATAATGGTTGTACTGCCGAATCTGCTATGTTTGTCAGAGTAAGTACACCTCGTTATGTCTTTATTGCGAATGGTTTTACACCAAATGATGATGGCAATAATGATGTACTTTATGTTCAAGGAGGAAGAGGAACATCTGAAGTTGTGTCTTTCCAAGTTTTTGATCGTTGGGGCGAATTAGTTTACGAAGCGATGAATGCACCGATTAATGATGAAACTTATGGTTGGGACGGAACATATAAAGGACAAGATATGAACGGAGGTGTTTTCGTTTGGGCAGTCGAAGTCTTATTTGAAGATGGAAAAACTGTGACTTATAAAGGAAGCACTATTTTGATTCGATAAATGACGAGTTACGTCTTTGACGCTTTATAAATCGAATTTTACAAAAATCCGCATTCAGTTTTGAGTGCGGATTTTTTGTTTTTTCGGAGTCGTGTTTGATAATTTCTTTGGTTCATTGACAATTTTTGCCAAAAGCAAAAATTGTTTTACGTATCTGCTGTCTTTAACTGCCGTAAACAATTTCAAACAAAGACGGCAGCTAAAGACAGCAGATACTGGCAAAAATTATCAAACAACCATTTCTTTTTTATCAAAAGATAAATTGTTTCACCATAAAAATCATAGGCTTCTCTCATTCATATCACCAGTTCAACACGGAAACAAGGTATTTCGCACATTGTTGGTTGCATGACATTACTTTGACTTATATCTTCATTGCGTCTTAAATCAATATCCAAATAATCTTAAATTTTGATTAATAAAAATATTTGATTTCTAAATCCTTTATGACTTTTAGTAATAATTCATGTTTCGCTGATATTAAACTTAAAAATGAAAATATTACGTTTTGCCTTGCAAAACAATCATCTCACGCAGATTTCGCAGATTCACGCAGATTTTTCATTAACAAAATTATTTTTTTGGTTGTTTGACAATTTTT
>JBGCFH010000353.1:0-30966 GCA_045106825.1 Saprospiraceae bacterium
CTTTATGATTCTATGTGGTTTACAGTAGCGGCTGCTTTAGCTGCCGTATGAGTTTGTGATATTTTCGGCAGCCCCGAGGACTCGGGGCCGTTACTTAGCCTCAAAATATTCAAAACCACGTAAAATCATAAAGAACCAAAAGATTCAACCTTTTCATGTTGTGGTTTTATACCATATTTGATTTAATCGATTCATTTTCTGAAGCCTGAATGATGATATTTTTAGGTAAAGCTATTTTAAAAGTTGTTCCTTTGCCTTCAGAGGAGTCAACAGAAATTACACCTTTATAAGTGTGAATAATTTTTTTGCATAATCCCAATCCGATTCCTGTTCCTTGATATTTTTCTTGTGTATGTAAGCGTTTGAAAAATTGAAAAATTTTCTGATGATATTCAGGTGCAATACCAATTCCATCATCTCGAATAACTAAGATAAAGTTATCTTCTGTATTTTCTATATTCAGTTGGACTTTTGGAAATTTTGATTCATTATATTTAATACCATTTTCGATGAAGTTTTGAAAAAGAATCGTAAAATCTCGTTTTCGTCCATAAATGGTTGGCAAAGGATAAGTAATTACTTCTGCATTACGTTCAGTTACAAATATTTCTAAACTCGACAAAACATTGTGAACGATTTCATTTAAATCTAAAGTTTCGTAAGTTTCTTTTTCATTACTGACTTTTTTATATTCCAATATATCGCTTACCAAAGCATACATTTGTTTTGCACCTTGACTAATAAAGCTCAAATCTATTTCTATTGCTTCATAATCTTCTCTTTTCAAATGCCGTTTTGCTAAACCGACATGACTATTAATCGTTCGTAAAGGCGTTTTTAAATCATGTGAAGCGATGTAAGTAAATTGTTCTAACTCTGTATTAACAGCTTGTAACTCGCCATTTTTCTGTTCCAAATTTTGAATTAAAACAGCCTGTTCTGCTTCAAATTTACTCAAAGACTTCAAGTATAACATCATAATTAATCCCAAAATGATCACAACAACTATAAAAGTCATTATTTCAGCATAAGGATTTTCTTCCGCAATAGGTTTTATAGCATATTGAATGACATATATTTTAGAAGCAATAAATAACAAACAAGTATAAATTACTAAAGGAATTTGAATATGTTTTTTGTCCTCATATATGATAAAATTAATGAGTGCAAAGGCTGTAAATCCACTCACTTCTCCAAAATTTCCACCTAATACAAGTGTATGTCCTGCCATCAAAGTTGGAAAAATCCAACATGACAAAAAACGAGTAATGTGATGTTTTTGATAGTAAGCAGCCGTTATCGCAGAGCCTTCAAGTAACATATTTGCTAATGTTACTAATAGAAATTCTACACTTTCATCAGTAGTAAAATAGATAATAAGTGCAAATATTGAAGTGATAAATGTGATAAATATCAACTGATTCAGCAATCGAATCTTTACAATTTCTCGTCCCAACACAGCTTCATCAACTCCATTATTGGTTATTTTATCCCAAAATTTATTTAGATAATTCATCTCATTGGTGTACTTACGTGTATTAAAAGTAGATATGTTAAAGTTATATAGACAACAACTATTCCACGACAACTAAAGTAGTCTTTTTTTCTAATCATTAGAAACCTAATTGATAATTTTGTACTTTTGAGTTTATAGAATTATTCAATAATTAAATCAAAAAAGCAAGTGTCCAATTTCGTAGTATCAGCTCGGAAATATCGCCCAATGCGATTTGATGAAGTTGTTGGTCAACAGCATGTTTCAAATACCTTGAAAAATGCAATGGCAAACAACCATTTGGCACATGCTTTTCTATTTTGTGGCCCAAGAGGTGTTGGTAAGACGACTTGTGCAAGGATTCTTGCCAAAGTTCTTAACTGTGAAACACCAACCGAAGATCACGAACCATGTAACACTTGCGACTCGTGTAAATCCTTTAATGACAGTGCTTCTTTTAATATTACTGAATTAGATGCAGCGTCAAACAATAGTGTTGAACACATTCGAGCGTTGATTGAACAAGTTCGTTTTCAGCCACAAAAAGGACAATTTAAGATTTTTATTATTGATGAGGTTCACATGCTTTCAACTCAAGCTTTTAATGCCTTTTTGAAAACATTGGAAGAACCGCCACCTTACGCCAAGTTCATATTAGCAACGACTGAAAAACATAAAATCATTCCTACGATACTTTCTCGTTGTCAAATATTCGACTTTAATCGAATTCAAGTTGGTGATATCGTCAAGCATTTGGAAGGAATTTGTGCCGAAGAAAAAATCACTTCAGAACATGATGCATTGCATATCATCGGACAAAAAGCCGATGGAGCATTGCGTGATGCATTGTCTATTTTTGATAGAGTAGTTTCCTTTTCTGGAAAAGAAATCACATATGATGATGTCATTACCAATCTAAATGTATTGGATTATGACTATTATTTTCGTGTTGTTGAAGCAATGTTAGCCGAGGATGTTTCCAAAGTCCTATTGATTTTTGATGATATTTTACGCAAAGGTTTTGACCCAAGTATTTTTGTCGAAGGCTTAGCCGAGCATTTCAGAAATATATTAGTTTGTCAAGATAAAGCGACCTTGAAACTCTTAGAAACAGGTGAAGCATTGAAGAAACGCTATCAATTACAATCTGCGATTACGCCAGCATCTTTACTTTTGTCCGCTTTGGCTATTGCTAATGATTGTGATGTAAATTATAAAATGGCTCGAAACAAGCGTTTGCATGTAGAAATGGCTTTAATACGAATGACGTACATTCAAAAAGCCATGAATGCTGCACAATATGCTCAACAAACGATACAGGAAAAAAAAACTTCTGATGTAAAATCTAATCAATCTTACGGACAAGCACCAACAACATCCTCTAAAGTCGAAGAGCCAAAACAACCGATTATTAAAAAAACAGTTACTTTAAAGAAAAAGAAAAGTAACTTATTAGATTCTTTAGATCAAGAAGTCTCTAAAGAAAATACTATACCTAAAAAAGCAAGGGTTGAACTTTCTCAAGCATCATTAGCAACGTATTGGAAAAAATATTCAGACGAAAAACTAACTTCAAATAGGACAAAAAACGTTTTTAAAACCGCTGTTTTAAAATTAAATAAGGACGAAATCAATGTTATTGTTAGCTCTAATTTTAATAAATCTGCAATTACAGAAGAACGAAATCTTATTTTTTATCTTCGAGAACAATTACATGCTCCCAATCTATCCATCGTTGTAACCGTTGATAAAACCAATGTTCCAGAACCTGAAAAGCCAAAAGGTCCTCAGATTCTTTCTGCTCGTGAAAAGTATAGATTGATGAGGCAAATAAATCCAATGGTTGATGAGTTGCAAAAACGATTTGGATTATTACCTGATAAATAAGTACCTCAAATCATTAAAATTCACCGTAGTTAAAATTAAAAAGGTTTACGATTGCAAAAGCAGTCGTAAACCTTTTTTAACTTTCGTGATAACTCACTAAGTTAATCCTTTATAACATCCAAGCACTTCAATTGATTGATAAAGAAATCTAATTCGTTGATGTCATAATCCTCAAAACCTGTTGACCAAAGCATTCTCACTTTTACAACCTCCGATTTTTTCAACATTTTCTCATCCGTTTTATCAATACCAAAGTATGTTCTATAAACAGTTAGTCCGTCGCTTTCGTCAACAGTGCCTTTGTCTGATTCTTGACAAGTTAAAATAACGGTTTCTTCATTCAATAACTTTACCATCATTTGTGTTCCTTCCTCAATTATTCCATATTCTTGTTGAGCCATAACCGATTCGATTTCAAATTTCACATTAAAAATCGTCAGACCTGCAACTCGACTAAGATTACCAGTACAAATTAAGTAATCATCTTCTCGCATGAATTTTTTCAAATCTTCCTGCGTATATTCAAAAAATGATTGTGGCTTTGTAGCGACCCTTAACTTGTTCGTAAACTCATCTCGTTCTTTCATAGAATATTCGCACAGTTGTTCAGGTATAACAGGTGCTTTGACTTTGCGTTCTCGCTTCGGCACACTATAAACCATTGCTTTCTGTTTCTTTTGTTTGACAGGTTTAGTTGTGACTGATTTTGGCTTTTTATTAGAAGCCTTTTTAGTACTTGACGTTGTTGTTTTAGAAGATTTTTTAGTCGATTTCTTCGAATCGACTTTTGTCTTTTTCGACTTTTTATCAGATGACTTCTTTGATTTAGAAGTTTTTTGATTCGTCTTTTTCGTCTTTTTCGCCTTTTTTGTATCTATACCTTTCGAAGCACTTTTGTTACTTTTAGCTGTCGTTTTTTTTATTTTTGGCTTCTGATTTGTAGCAGGAACAACGTTTTTCGGTGGTGGAGAGTTTTTATCTTTTCGTTTACTTTCCTTTTTTTCGTCCTCGTATTTCCATTTATTATCAGGCATCAGTATGATAACATCACCATCCTCGTTCACCACACGAACTTGTGCATCAATTACTCCAATTCCTAAGAATAAGGTAAATAGAATAGTGCATAATATAGACTTCTTAAATCTCATGATGATTATTTTTATTTTATGCATTTAAATGCATTAATATTTTAATGAATAGGCAGTATTTAGTGGCAATAATATGTATATTCTGTAATTGTATTGATACTAAAATATGTAATTAGTGACTACAAATAAACCATCTTGTTACTCTTTTTTACTAAAAAATTTGTTAAAATAATTCGTTTTAACGGTATTTTAATATTTCTAAGTAATCCATGACCAATATCATACTCATAAAGTAGTTTATATCAACTAATTGACTATTAATTCAGAATAAACACAAAAGTAATGATTTTTTAGTGTATTGTAATTCTCCTTGATTTTCAATTAATTACATTTTTTTACTCAAAAGACAAGATAAGTAATGATTTAGTTGTAAGGTTATCAACAATTTACATAAAACTGAATAGAGATGCCATTTTTTAGTGTTAAAAAGGCAAAATTAATGCACTTATTCCCGACTTTTTAACATTTCCACAAACGCACGCAAGTCAATCAACTTCGTTCCAAATGCTGCAAATACAGTTAATGTTGCTGCAAAAAGAAAATCTATGTACCAATTATGAAAATTAAATTGGCTTAAAGCCAAATAGTTAAACGCAATCGTTAAACCTACAAAACCTATGATTTGTATAAAAAAAGTAGTCGAAAAGTGGAGTTTGAAAATATATTTTGACCAAATGATATGAGCGATTGCGACCAAAGATTGTGTTATTAAAGTCGCTAACGTTGCTCCATATACTTCGTATTTTGGTATCAATAATAGATTAAGAATGACATTTAAAATTACACCGTTTATCGCAATAATATTCAACTGCCAAAGATTCGCATTTGCCGTCATCAATGTCCCGAAAATATACACCGAAGCGACTGGAATAAAGCTAAAAATCAATAATTCAAAAACATCAACCCAAATATCCGTTACATTATCTTGATACAATAAAGTCATAATATCTGCACCAAAAGTCGCACTACAAATCGCAACCGATACCGAAAACGCCAAAATCAACTTAAACGCAGTAAAAGTCAACGATTCAATATTATCTTTCGCCTTCAGCATTCTCGCAAAAATCGGCAACAACAAACTCCCAAACAACAACCCAAAGATATTCACAGCATCTAACAGTCGATAAGCTGCTGCATAAATTCCGACTTGATTCAAACCATCATCTAACAATTTATCCAGCATAATGCTATCAATCCGATTATAAATCGTCATAAAGAGAACGAGTAAAGCATAAGGGTAACTTTCTTTGAGAATATTGAAGATGGAACCCAAAGACGAAAAGACGCTGAATTTTCCTTTTTTTTCATAATCATCAGGTGACTTTAAGTCACCTGATGATTCGATTTTTTCTCTGTGACTATGTGTTTTTGCGTTCAATCTAAATACCAAAGTTCCACTCACCAAAGCCGTCAATGCATAGGCAAAAGTCTGAGCATACACGAAATATTCTATTTCAAAAGTCGGTACAACACTTCCCCAAAGTAAAACGCCACAAACAATGATTACCAAAATTCTGTCAAAAACAGAAATAATTGCGTCCCATCTAAAAAAATGTAATGCAGTGATATTTGACCGAAAATAAAGGATAAAACCTATCAATATTTGATTTAATGCAAACGGAAACAACAACGACAACTTCACGCCTCGATAACCCCAACTATACGCCAAACCAAAGACAACACCTAAGTAAATAAATGACAATAATGTCTTTATTATCAAAAAGTTAGGTAAGTAAGATTTGAGTAAATGAGGTTGTTGAGAAATGGTTCTATTATTATAATTCGACAAACCTAAATCCAATATAATGTAGTATACAATAGAAAAATTATACAACAGCATATATAAGCCATAATCCGCTGTTTCAACAGTGACGTGAACGGTTCTATCAATTCCAAAAATGTAAAACGGCTTAATCAGCAGGTTTACAAAAATTAAAAATAGTAGATTTGTGAGAAATTTACGCTGCATAAATGCGTTGTGTTGATGTGTTGATGTGTTGATGTACGAAAGTGCCAACTAAACGTCAACACTTCAACACATCAACACGTCAATACAACATTGAAAATAGCTGTAAACACAAGGTTTTTATTAAAAAATAATCGGGAAGGAATGGGACGATATGTGGAAGAAACCTTCCGCCGAATCGTCTTATCTCATCCAGAACACGAATTTATCTTTTTTTTCGACCGACCTTATGACGAATCGTTTATTTTTTCAAATAATATAACGCCAGTCGTATTGTCGCCTCCAGCTCGTCATCCGATTTTGTTTGTAATTTGGTATGAGTTTTCAGTTGTTCGAGCGTTGAAAAAGTATAAAGCAGATATTTTTATATCGCCAGATAATTTTTGTTCGCTTCGCACAAAAGTACCAACTTTATTGGTGATTCACGATTTGGCGTTTTGTCATTTCCCTGAGCAAGTCGGAAAAGTTGTTCGTTGGTATTATCAATATTTTACGCCAAGATTCGTTAAAAAAGCGGCTCGAATCGCTTGTGTTTCGGAGTATACAAAAAGCGATGTTGTGAAATATTATAACGCTTCACCTGATAAAATTGATGTTTGTTACTCTGGTGTTCGGGATATTTTTCGACCATTGAGCGAAAGCGAAAAAGCGATGATTCGTAATGAAAAAGCGAATGGTAAAAACTATTTTTATTATATCGGAGCAGTTCATCCTCGAAAGAATGTACATCGCTTAATTACAGCTTTTGATAAATTCAAAGAAGCGACTGGTTCTGATTTTAAGTTCGTAATAGCAGGACGTTTTGCGTGGCAAACTGGTGAAGTTAAATCGGCTTATGATGGAGCAAAACACAAAAGAGATATTGAATTTTTGGGGTATGTTTCGGATGAAGATTCGCCTCGATTGATGGCAGCAAGTCATGCCGTTTTGTTTGCTTCGCAATTTGAAGGTTTTGGTGTGCCAATTGTAGAATCGTTGAACTGTGAATTGCCAGTTGTTACATCAAATGTTTCGTCGATGCCAGAGATTGCTGGAGATGCAGGAATTTTGGTGAATCCAAATCGTATTGATGAAATTACGAATGCGATGATTCAATTAGTTCAAAATCAAGATTTGTATCATAAAATGATTGAAAAGACGAAGGCTCGAAAATCAAAATTTACTTGGGATTTTACAGCAGATGTTATTTGGAAAGGTATTGAGGCAATTATGGAAAATGAAGATGAAATAGATAGTTAAGTAAAAATCAACTTTACGAAAGTTTTAAAACTTTCGTAAAGTTGATGCTTATTACAAACACCGATTATTATTGCTTAACGGCACGCATTACAAAAGCTGGAGGAATATTAATGACGATGAAATCATGTTCGATATTTCCGAATATACTTTTATATAAATCCTTAGGTATTAATGAATAGTTTAATTGTGAATAAATGCCGCCATCTTTTAAGTTGTCTTTTGCAGCATTCAAAATACGTAAACTAATATCTTCTGGAATATTTACAAATGGCAAAGTCGAAACGATATAATCGGCTTTTTCAAAACCATTTGCTCTTAAGTGTGCTTGAATATTTTCGGCAGAATCTTCTGCCACGATTAATCTATCATCATTCAAACCTCTCAATAAATCACAGAAAGTTGGTAATACTTCAAAAGTAATCAACTTCGTATCAGGCTTCATACTATCTAAAATAAACTCTGTTACAACACCATCACCTCCACCTAATTCTACGATGCATTTGGCGTTTTCAAAGTCAATATGTTCTATTAATTTTTTACAAACGAAGCGTGAACTTCTTGTGATTGTTCCTGTGGTTTTTATATTTCTGATTCCTTCTACAAAAAATTTTAGTCGAGTCATTTTATTTAGTTATGTGGTTTTCCGATATAGTTAGAGTGCTATATTGTTTTATTATTAAATTGCTTTTCTGTATATATTTACACCATCAATTCGACACCTTTGTTGCTACTTTCGCCCAAAATAAGACGATGTATTTTATTTTTAAGGTAGTCAAAGATAGTCATATTTTTACGGATTGTAGAAAAGGATAACATTATCCTAAAGTTTGAACTATAATTTTAAGAAAAAATGAGGAAAATAACCTTCGATAATTCGCACAGGCAAAAGCATTTTGAGTTTTTTAAAGCCATGAATCATCCACATTTTAATATTTGTGCGAATGTAGATATTACTAATTTTGTAGAATTAGTTGATAAACACAAGCTACGATTTACATATAGTGTTGTGTATACGATTGCCAAAGCAGCTATGAAAATCAAAGAATTTCGTTGGCGAATCATAGATGGTGAGTTATATGAGTGTGAAAGTGTGACACCATCTTTTACAACTTATACAGAAGTTGCCGATGTATTTAGTTTTTGTGATGTTCCTTTTACCAACGATTATCATACATTTATTTCTAATGCTCAATCAAGAGCAGAAGCGATGAATAAAAATCCATCTTTTGAAGATGGAGACCATCATGATTATTTGTTTTTATCTTCCATTCCTTGGGTAAGTTTCACGATGTTTCAGCACGCAATGCCTTTTCATCCGACGGATTCCGTACCTCGAATCACTTGGGGAAAGTATTTTAAAGACGGAAATAAAATTAAAATACCCGTTTCTGTACAAGCACATCACGCTGTTGTTGATGGTCGTCATGTAGGTTTGTACTTTCAAACTTTAGAACAAATTTTTGAAAATTTTGAGAATATGATTTAGAAAATATTACTAATTTTGGAAATAAGGGGAATGTCAGTTTACAAAAAATTGACATTTTTCATTTAATAAGTAAATATTTCCAATAAAAAGATGACACAAGATATATCGGAAATAATTTACATTAAATCTATTGTTAATTTAAAAAAACCTGCTTAACAAATAGTTATATATTTATTTTTATCAAAATCATTACTTCATTTCTTTATTACTTTATTTGCATTTTTTTACTCGTTCAAAATGCCTGTCACAGTAATTATTGATTTTATTGAAGCATTATATTTAGCATTGTTTTTGGATGAGTTCTATTAAAAATAATTAGAATCCGAAAATTTTTCAAAAACAATTAGTTCGTTATGAAACAATTTCAAATACTACTTTTGTGCTTTTGCATAACAGCCTCAAATTATAGTTTTGCCTCAGAGAATACAACTTATAATAGTATTACACTTTTCGACTTTGATGCTTCTTGTATGCAACAATACGAGTATGAAGTTGATCAAGCATTTGTTATTGATGATAATCATAGTGCGTATCATGTTCGGTTAGATGCAGAACGCACTTTAGTTTTAAAAGTATTAGAACGTACGAATGGTTTTAATACCATAAAAACAAACTTGACAATTTTGCATGATTGTAAAAGTGTAAAAGGCATTCAACCACAGTTTGTAATAGGAGTGAATAGCAATAGTACACCAGTTTTTGTCAAAAAAAATGGTTTATATTACAAAGTCTCTACGGCTCAATATAATGTGGATAGCGAAGCTTTTTTCAGTTCATTTGCACCACCACAACATTCATTGGTTTATGAATATCATAATGAATATGATCCTTTAGAAACATTGCGTCCCGCAGCATTAGATGCATTAGATTATGATACTCGAAATTATTATTATTCGACAGAACAAGAACGAGAATCTTATAATTTTGTCTATTTGCAAATGTATCGTGATGCGTGTGCAAATCGCCCTTTTGGTGTCGTAACGCCTCGTAGTGAAGTCGGACAAGATAATAGTTATAAATATGAGACTCCAAATCGTAGTATTGCTTCAACAAATAATGTAAAGCAAATATATCGTACATGTCAACATCCAGTGGAAGTGAAGCACATCAAAGGCTTAGGTACAGCAGAACGTTCGTATGAAGAAGATGGAAAATTGTATACTTCTAAGTTGGTTCGTATTGATGGTGTTGATTTAGCAAAATATTTAGAGTCGCATTCTTATGTAGCTGAAAATGTACATAAATCTGCGGATTTAGATGGTGATATTGCGTGGGAATATGATTTGACAAAAGCACCTGTATCTTCTCCTTATCAGCCACAATATATCGTTGGTTCGATTGATGATGTTAAAAAAGATAATCGTACACTTAGCAATGTAAATACAGAAAAAGGAAACTCAAGAGCAATACCAACTACATACAATGATATTCCAAATACACCAAATACAGTTGTATTGAAAATGCCTGATGTAATAGCTGATGGCGTAAAACATACCGTTAAAAAAGGGGAAACGCTTTATAGTATTTCTCAAATATATGATGTATCTGTTTTGAATATTAAAATTGATAATCAATTGTCTGAAAATACGATTGAGATTGGACAAGAGTTAGTTATTGATAGGAAATAAAATTAACTATTATGGTTCTTTAAAAAAAACCGGTTGATAATTCAAAACGATTTTGAAATATAGATGCCTCGAATTTCATCATTCCTTATGAAGTTCGAGGCATTTTTTCAATTATTATCTTTTATTATTTTTTCATTTCCAATCCATAACCAAACAACGCAAAATCATATTTTACAGGATCATCAGCATCAAATTGTTTTAATTTTTTTGTCAATTCTACAACTGTTTTCCAATCAGTTTGCTTTCTTTCGATAAGATTAAACCTTCGAGCAACTCTATCAACGTGAACATCTAAAGGCATCAATAGTTGACTTGATTTAATGCGTTTCCATAAGCCAAAATCTACACCTTTATTATCATCTCGAACCATCCAACGAAGAAACATATTTAGTCGTTTGCAAGTTGATTTTCGGGTCGGTGTTGCAACATGTTTTTGCGTTCGTCTCGGTGCATTTTCGTGATCAAAAAACTGATTATGGAAACCAATCAATGCTTTCCCTACATGCTCATCAGATTCGGGAAGATGTTTGGCGAAAGCCAATTCTAAACTATCGTTTTTTGTATAATATCGTTTAAAAAAATCTAAAAAATATAAAGTATCTGTTGGTTGAAAAGTTCGATGTTTCCAATTTAAAAATGGTTTTAAATCACTTTCTTCATAATTTAAAATAAAATCATGCGGAGCATTATCCATCAAATTTAACAGCTCTTTTGATTTGTTAATAATAGTCACACGTTGTCCCCAAGCTAACATTGCGACCCAAAATCCAATGATTTCAATATCTTGCAATTTTGAAAATTGATGTGGAATCGAAATCGGATCATGTTCAATAAACTCAGGTTGATTATACTTTGCTACTAAACGCTCTAAAAGTTCGTGATTCATTCTTAATTATGGTTTTTTGAATTTTTTTGTGATTAGAAGAATTTTTATAAAAGTTAACTCAAATAAATTACGTCACCGTTGACCGTCTACCAATTCTTGAAACCTCCACAACCTGTCCCGAGTATTCGAGAAAAGTTTTCAAAGAACCTTAATTATTTACCAAGTTGTATTTTCATCAATGCCATCTTTTGGATGTTTGGGAGGAATAGTCAAATAGAAATCCATCAACTTTTGTATTTCTTTCTCCTTATCACCAGTCGGATACATCAACTCACCAACGACAACTCGCTTTCGTTTAAAATCAAATCCAATTGGCTGAATCGGAATATTTGCCTCCAAGGCAATATGATAAAATCCAGTTTTGATTTTCGGTACTTTTGAGCGTGTTCCCTCGGGTGCTAATGCTAAAACAAACCTTTTTTCTTCTTTATAAATATCAGCAACTTGTCGTACCAAGTCATTACGTTTGTAACGATAAACAGGTCGACCGCCTAATCCTCGAAATATAAAACCAATTGGAAATCTAAAAAGTTGGTGTTTGCCAATATAATTGACACGAAGATTTAACGACCATTTTGTCATCAATCCAATGATGAAATCCCAGTTTGTCGTATGTGGTATAACAGGAATAATAAACTTATCTAATTTCGGTATTTCTCCATCTATGTCCCAACCAAATTGACGGAAAATCCAGTAAATAGCTTTGTTGAACATAATTTGAGTTTTGATTTCTTTTTAGTTAAGAATAATGATACATAACTTAATGAAGTTATGCAACGAACGGCATGAAAATATTTTTGGAAAGACACTAAAACTCAAAAAGAATTAAAAATAGGAATATTTCTTAATACGTTGTAAATCAATAAAATAAGTAACGAAATAAGTATAAAATCATCTAACTGTCTAATTTTTCAAAAATTATATATGAAAAAATTTCATATTTATAAAAAATATGTATTATATTTGTATTGTCAATGACGAGAAAGACAGGATACTTGGTGTGTAACACCATAAAGTTGCAATAACAATCAAGTACCAATAAGTAGTTATTTTTAGGTGAAACTTGATCGCTTCGAGAGAAGCGATCTTTTTTTTTGTAAAAATCAAAAAGGAAGCATTCATAAAATGCTTCCTTTTTACTACTAACTAAAATTAATCTTCAGAAATTACTTCTTCACCCATATCTCTCAATCGTTTTTCCTCTTCTTTTAGCATTTTTGCTAATTCAACAGGACTTTTCTTGTGTAAAGGATTCGCATTCATTTCCATATATTTTGTTCTATGTCGAACGATGTCAATAGCTAAGAACAAGGCTTGACGAAACGAAGCAGGATTTGCTTCATTTTTACCAGCAATATCGTGAGCAGTTCCATGATCTGGTGATGTACGAATAATCGGTAAACCAGCTGTGTAATTTACACCATCGCCAAATGATAAAGTTTTGAAAGGTACTAAACCTTGATCGTGATACATTGCTAAAATAGCATCAAATTTTTTGTAAGTTCCTGAACCAAAAAATCCATCTGCCGAATAAGGACCAATGGCAATAACTCCTTTTTTCTTTGCTTCTTGCAATGCAGGAATAATGATTTTGTCCTCTTCTGTTCCTAATACACCATCATCACCTGCATGAGGATTCAAACCCATTACAGCGATTTTTGGTCTATCAATTCCAAAATCAATACGAAGTGTTTCACGCATCAAGTTGAGTTTTTCCAGAATACGTTCTCTCGTAATACTTTCAGCAACTTTTGTAATTGGTAAATGATTGGTGACTAAACCAACACGCAAATCACCGTTAATCATAAACATCAAACTCTCCTTGATTCCGAAATTTTCGGTCAAATATTCTGTATGACCTGGATATTTGAATCCAGCCATATTCATCGCTTTTTTATGAATCGGAGCAGTTACTAATGCATCAATCAAACCCATTTTCAGATCATTGACCGCAGCATCTAATGATTTTATCGCATATTGACCACCGGTTTCATTAACTTGACCCAATTTGATATTTACATTGTCGTTCCAACAATTGATTATATTGATTTTATTTTCATTGACATTCTCTGCACCTTTTGCATGATAATAGTCAAATTCATCTATTTCAATCGTTTTTTTGTGATAAGAAATGACTTTTGAAGAACCATAAATTACAGGCACACAACGGTCAATAATTCTCTTATCCGCAATGGTTTTCAAAATCACCTCCAGACCAATTCCATTAATATCTCCAATGCTAATTCCTACTCTTATCTTTTTCATATATTTATTTGTAAACGTAGAGCATTTAATAAAAAATACATTTCATCACACAATACGTGTTTTTTAAAATTGATGTGCAAAGATAATAAAAAGACTTTGCTGTTTTCAATTTCTATTTTTGACTAATTTGTAAAATATGAAATCATGATAAATCTCAGAAATTAAAACAATTTCCTTTGTATTGACTTTCTATCTGAAAAGATTTAAATATGAACAAACCAAAAATTATATATTTTTTCGATACACTTTGTGGTTGGTGCTACGGATTCAGTCCAGTAATCAAAAAGATTGCGGAGAAGTATCACAACGAATTTGACTTTGAAGTCATCAGTGGCGGAATGGTAATGGGCGAACGAGTGCAACCAGCAAGCGTTATGGCAGATTATATTTTGAAAGCTTACAAGTCACTCGAAAATCGTACGGGCGTTAAGTTTGGCGAACCGTTTTTAGATATGTTACGAGATGGAACACGTATACAATCGTCTCTTGAACCTGCTTTAGTCATGACAACTTTCAAATATTATCAGCCTAAAAATGCAATCGCTTTTGCTCACGATTTGCAAAAACTTAATTATGTTGAAGGAGCAAATCTAAATGATTTTGATAGTTATAAAGACTTGATTGAATCTTACGATTTAGATTGGCAAAGTTTTAAAAAAGAACTTCAAACAGAATTGATTAGAAAAACAACCAATTCAGATTTTGCTTTATCGAAAGCTTATCAAGTTAGCGGTTTTCCAACTGTGTTTTTTGAAAATGATACTGTACGAAGTGCTATTTCAAGAGGTTATCAACCGTTTGAACAATTAGATGATATTATGCAGCAAGTCTTGGAATATCAGCAACGAGAAATGGCGAAAAGGTAGATTTTTTGATAATCATAATTTCAAAAACTAAAAAAAGTCATCAGGTGAGGTCTTGTTGGAAAAACAATGTTTTATAAACATCACAAAAATTATAAAAAACTCACCTGATGACTAATCATAGAAACTTTCAAAGAACCAAAAAATAAAGTATTGTGATTATTTTTGATTTGATGTTTATTCTCCAATATATAATTAATATCCTTCTGTAATTAACTCATAATCTTGCATCAACCATTGTTCATCTTCCATATAAATCACCTCAACTGTTTTGTCATTATAAGCTTCAGGTTTCGCTCCCATATATACTTCCGTATCGGCAATATATTGAAGTTCTGTTCCTTTACTTGTTTCGATTGTGACCAATAATCCATCGCCTTTTTCTTCCACTTTGGTTTGTGTCCCTTTCACCATGTAGACAACCATATCTTTATAATCATCAACTGCTTTGCCACCGATTTTTCCTAAGGTTTGAATATCTAAAGCGACTTGTTGCTTTTTGGTTTTATAAAATGCTTGAATTTCGACCTCTAAGTCTACAGGAAACGCATCGTACTTTGCAGGATTGACATCACGATAAAAATCTAAGTAGACTTCTTTTCCATCTTTATCTTCCATAAATATTTCTAAGCCACCTTCATCAATATAAATTGGCATCAATTCATAAATTGTTCCTTCAACTGTTTTTATAGCGTCTTCGTCATTTGCAGCTACACTACTTGGCGGAATCTTCGTATCTTCTTCTGAAGGCGTTCCGTTTTTACAACCTGTTATTATTGTAATGGTTAAAATTAGTATCAATGAATATCGTATCATGTTTTTTATAATTTTTAATATATCAATAAATTATTGACACAAAAATAAAACGGTTTATTAGTAAACCGAATAATCGATAAACTAATAAACCGTTAATGAATATTATTTTTAATTATAGACTGTTATTAATCAAGAATTTCAAGTGATTTTAAGTTAAAATCTTCAAATTCTATATAACTGATTTTAATTTCCTTTTCATCAAAATCTATTGGTGAATGGCCATTAAAGACCATTTCGTCTGCTAAAAAAGTCATTTCTTCACCACTTTTAGTTGTGAAAGTAATTTCGTAACCTTCCGCAGTTTCAGACACAAACTTTTGCGTCCCAACTATTGTATAAACAGTTATTGTCGGATCCACCTCTACACTACGATTCGCCATACCTTCTGCTAATTGTGCAGGACGATATTCTACAACTTCACGTTCTACCGATTTAGCATAACTTGCTTTTACCGTCTTACCGATTAAGTCTTCAGAAATTCTTGGTAACTTATCGAAAGTTTCATCCTCACTTGTTGCCGTAAGGTATAAATCATTACTATTATTATCAATGATTTGAAGGTAAACCATTGCTAAATCTAAATCAAGTTCTTTTTCTGCTTCAATCACTTGACCGATTGTGGTCATGTAATTATCCTCAATTCCTTTTGTCTGATTGTCTTTGGTGAGGTTAATGGAATTATCTTTTTGAGCATTTGCTACATTGACAACAAGCATTAAAACGCACACGATTTTCAAAATTGTCTTCATCATAATCTTTGTGTTAAATAGTTAACTGCAAAAAATATTTTATTATATTTAATGAATTTTAAGCAATTAATTTTTTGTATTTGTGTTAGTGATTTTTATATCAAATAATATAAAAATGAGTTCACCAAAAATGTTCTTTAAGTAATTTGAAATTAATGTAAATTTAATCGTGTATAGTTTTCTTTATAGCTGTTTATTTTTTATTTTTATAAAATACTATATTGGTAAATAGACAAATGATTTGAACAAACTTTAAAACTGATATTTTTACGTAATTATTGTTATAAAGTTCCTTAGTTAGGACGAAAAGATGTGCCAAAAGCCACAAATCTTATAATTTATACGATAAATAAACGTAAAACATTGGTTAGTTAAGGAACAACTAATCAAATAGATCCTAATAAATTCCGATTTAATTCAATAAATTTTTAATGAAAATTAGAGAAGATTTCCTACATTATCTGTGGCGTATGCAACAATTCAATCTTGAAGATTTAGCCACAACTACAAACGTTCCTATTCAAATAATAAATTTTGGAGAACTAAACACAGATGCTGGACCTGATTTTTTAAATGCTAAAATAAAAATAGGTGAAACAGTTTGGGTTGGTAATGTAGAAATGCATGTCAAAGCCTCTGAATGGCTAAAACATAAACATCAAAACGATAGTGCTTACAATAATGTGATTCTACATGTTGTGTATGACAATGATAAAACGATTCAACGAAAAACTGGTGAACCGATTGATGCTTTAGAGTTACGCAAAAGAATTCCTGCAAAGATTATTGGTCAATATATTAGATTGATGAATAATGAAGCATGGATTCCTTGTCAATATCATTTTTCAAAAATCCCCGATATTACGAAATCGTTGTGGATTGATAGATTGATGATTGAGCGGTTAGAAGGAAGAGTTCAAATATTAAAAAAAGAGCTTGAGGCTAATGATAATAATTGGGAAGTGACGTTCTATCATCGTTTGGCTCGAAACTTTGGTTCAAAAATAAATACAGAACCATTTGAAGTTTTGGCTAAAACAACGCCTTTATTAACTTTGGCAAAACATAAAAATAATCTATTTCAATTAGAGGCTTTAATCTTTGGTCAAGCAGGTTTTCTACATGAATCGTTTGAAGAAGAATATCCAAATGCATTGAAAAAAGAATATGATTTTTTGCAAAAAAAGTATAGTTTATTTCCATTAATGGCTACAATATGGCGGTTTATGCGATTACGACCTGCCAACTTTCCTACCATTCGTTTAGCTCAATTTGCAGCATTGATTCATCAATCAACACATCTTTTTTCTAAAGTATTAGAAGCGGAGACGATTGAAGCCGTTAAACAATTATTTGAAGACATTGAAGTGTCTGAATATTGGTTGACGCACTATAAATTTGATAAAATTTCAAAAAAACGAACCAAAAATTTAGGTAAATCTACCATCGAATTATTTATTATTAATACCATTATTCCATTCTTATTTCACTACGGTCGAGAGAAAGGCTTAGAAGATTATGAGAAACGTGCATTCCATTTTTTAGAGCAATTACCAGCAGAAAGTAATCGTATTATTAGTAAATGGAAAGATTTGAAATACAAACCTAATAATGCTTATCAGACACAAGCATTGTTGGAATTAAAGCGAAATTATTGCGATCAAAAACGCTGTTTAGATTGTGCTATCGGAAATAAAATATTGAGAAATTTGTAGATTGATTTGTTTATTTGAGTGTAGCAATTCATAACTAAATTGATTTGTAATCATCAGGTGACTTGAAGTCACCTGATGATTAATTAATATAGTTATTATTTGAAATCGTCAGAGTATTTGGTGATTTATTTAAAAAATTGAATAATATCTTCGGCTGTTCGTTTGGAGTTTTCAATCATTGGTAATAAGCCGATTCCGTTGTATTTTTTCAATTTCACTTTTGGCAAATCCTTTTCAAAATTTACCTTTTCGACTTTACTTCCCCAAATTACTAATGTTGGTGTATTAATTTCGGTGATACGATTTTTTCTGTTTTTTACAGTTGCATTTGATAATTGAATTAAAGATTTTCGATTGTTTTTACACAAGAGTAAATCTTGAATTTCTCCAATGACTTTATCATTTATAATAGATTCATTACCAACTTGCTTTCGCAATAATTTATTCATCATTCGAGTATTGCCTCGCCAACGTAAAAAGAATTTTCCTAATCCACCTTTTTTATCAAATTGGAAAAGCGACAAACTACTTTTTGAATCATAACCTTGAGCGTTTATAAGAATTAGTTTTTCGACTCGATGCTGATGCAATAAAGTGTATTGCCAAGCAATATGTCCACCAAATCCTGCTCCTAAAACGCTGAATTTATCTAAACTCAAACCAATAGCAGCAGTAAATTTCTTAACGAAATAAATGTATTTATCAAGAGAATAATCGAATCTTTCGGAAGCTGTGGTCAAACCAAACCCTGGTAAATCTAAGCGAATTACTCGAAAGTGATTAGTTAAAAAAGGCATCATAGTATTCCAAATCTGTAATGATAAACCTGCATCATGTAACAAGACTAAAGGTTTTCCTTCGCCTTCATCTTTGTAATGTACATTCATTTTATCAATTATTACAAATTTTGAATTGTCGTCTATATATTTTGATTTAATACTATCTAAAGGTAAATCCAGTTTGAACATGGTTTTTTATTTGGTTTTGCCTTGCGAAATTAGTTAAATTTTGGAATTTTCCACATCCAAAAATTAATACTAAAGTAAGTTTTTAGAATTTTGTTAAAATGTATACCGTTCTGAGGTCAAAAAATCAAATTTACATTTCAATCATTTTACTTTCCTCAATTTTTATTTCTGTATAATCTGCCAAAATTCACGCTTTTCTATTTTCTTTAGATAACAAAATAATAGATAAAATCAATGCTTATATACTTATAATAATTAGTATTCACCAACTGCCAAAAGAACCAAAGTACAAGCAACTGATACCTCAATCTTTTTTTCTTGAGCTAATTGCATTAATTCTGTATTTTCTGTTCCTGGGTTAAAGATAATACGTTCAGGTTGTAGGCTCAAGATATAATTATAATATGATTTCTGTCGTTCCGGGTTTATATATAAGGTTATTGTATGTACATTTCTAATGAAAGGCGTTTCTGTGATAATGTCAATACCTTCTATTATTCCTTGTCTAACACCAACTGGAATGGCTTCAAAGTCATTTGAAACTAAGCGCTTTACTGCTTTATTTGAATATCTTGAAGAATTTGGACTCGCTCCTAAAACAACTGTTTTTTTCATAATTTATGTTTGTTATTAATAATTGAAAATGCAACAATTATTTAATATCAAAGTTGTAGTAAAATTTAAAGCTATCGTTTTCAAGACATTTTAAAATAAAAACGCTTTCTCCAAGATTGAAGAAAGCGTTTTTTGCATAAACTTTACATAAACTTGAATATTTTCCTATTCAGGTGTTCCTGCTGGAATCGACCCAAAATCAAATACCAACGAGAATCTCAAGGTATTATCTAAAGGATTTGTACGATTTGAAGTAGGAACAAGGTAAGAGAAATTCAATCCGAAGATATTATATTTCAATCCTAAACCAACTGTGAAATACTTACGATTTCCTTTTGTAGGATCTTCATGAAAATATCCTGCACGAACTGCAAACTGCTTGTCGTACCAGTATTCTAAACCCACAGAGTAAGAAAACTCACGCATTTCTTCACTAAATCCACCTGGTGCATCATTAAAAGAAGAGAAAACAGCCGTTGCTACACCTACTTCCTTATAATCTAAAATATCAGGATCACCACTTACATTGATAGTATCAGGAGTCGGTACTAATAATTTGTTTGCATCAATGGCAAAAACGATAGAATTATAATCATCTATTGCATGCTCATAAGCTACGCCAACCCCTAAGTTAGATGGAATAAACTCACCAAAAGCATCTGTTGTATAAGTAATTTTTGTACCCAAGTTTGTAATTGCACCACCGATAGTCAACTGGTTTCCTTCTTGACCAAAAATACCTTTATCTGTTTTGTATGTTGCAGAGATATCAGCACCTGCCGCAATACCTGGACGAATATCAGATCCGTTATACGTTCCATTTGCTAAACGAGAATAAATGAATTTTAAAGAAACACCTAACGCAAAGTTGTCAGATAATTGACGAGCATAAGCACCAGCAATTTCAAATTCATTTGGACGATTACTTCCCAATGACATACCATTGAAATCCGTAAACTGAATATTTCCTAAAGAGAAATAACGTAAACTCAAACCAACTGTTGAAATTTTATCTATCTGCTTATAACCTGATAAATATGCTAAGTAAACATCTTGCAAATCTAAAGCTCGAAGCCACGGTGTATAAGTTGCCGAAACACTAATGTCATTTTCAGCAAAAGCTAACTTTGACGCATTGAAGTGCATTGCATTGGCATCGGTAGAAGTCGCAAGACCAGCATCACCCATCGAACCTGCACGAGCATCTGGAGCAATTCTTAAAAAGGGAACAGCCGTAACAATTGTATTGATATCTTCATTACCTTCGATTTGGCCATAAACATTAGTTTGATTAAACATTACTACGAACGCTAACACCAAACCTAATTGAACAATAATTTTTTTCATAACACGCTTTTTCCTATATTTTTGATAAGTTAGGCAAATATAAAATATTTATTAGTCGGATAAAATTTTAACTGAATTTTGCCTTCAAAATCAATTTTAAACTGATTGAGTTAAATAATTTTTTTATTTTCCTTAAATAGAAGGCATTTCAAAATGCCTTCTATTTATTATATTTTTATTTCAAAATTACTAATTTCTGAAATTCACTTGTAGAATTTGTAACTTGATTTGTTTCTGAAAGCAATCCTATAGATACTTTATAAACGTAAACACCTCTACCAATTGGATTTCCAAAATCATCTGTCCCGTTCCACTCAATACCTGTAACTCGATATCCATCAGCTATCACTTCTTCTTGTATCGTTTTTACTAACTTACCTGATACTGTAAAAATTTGAATTTGAACCTGCATCGGTTGATTTGGTAAATTATGTTCAAACTGAAACTCCGTATTTGTTGTAAATGGATTTGGATAATTTAGAACGTGATCAAGAGCGGCTTCTGCTGCCGAAGCAACCACAAATTCTGTATAACCTGTTCCCGAATTATTAGCAACATCCCATGCTTTCACGGTAATCTGATGTACTCCCTCTTCAATTCCTGATAATGGATATTGTGCAATACCTTGACGATAATCATCTAACTTAGACTCATAGAAATCATTTAAAGAGTAAGATTGTTGTGTATTTTCGTCTAAAATTGCACTAATTCCATGTCCAATCCCTGCACTTGAAGTATTAATTCCACTATCGTCTGAAAGTTTAACGTAAATAACTGGGTTTTCGTCTGTCATTCCACCAAAAACAAAATTTTCATCGTTCATAAATACTTCAACTTGTGGGCCTTCATTATCTGCAACTGCATTTTGATATGTTCCACCGATATAAACCGTATCTAAATATCCCCAAGCTTCTTGATTTATTCCATTATCTGCATAATAGCTAATTTTTCCATAACCATATTGATAATCAATATCTTTTGGAACGATAAAGTTAAATGAAAATTGTCCATTGACAACAGAAGCTCGTCCACGAAACAAAATATTATTCTGGACATCAAATGAAAAACCAGGACGACTTCGAGCATCATTACCTAATCCTGTTCGTGTCTTAATTTTGTCAAAAACTGTTGGATAGATTGTTCCATTGAAATTTGTTAAGGCATTTCCATCTTTATCACGAATTTCTCCTGTTACAGTTACTTCTTGTAATGCTTGAATTGTATCTTTTTGAGTAGCAGAGTTTGAGTTAATGGTATTCGTATGAACGTAATGTTTTGGATAAACAAGACTCATCGACGGATCACCTAACAATACAAACTTTCTACTATTCTCAGTACAACCAATACAAGTGTTTTTTGCCTTACGTAATATTTCGCCTAAAGGCGGAATATCATTTCCAACTTGTTCAAAAATATTATCAAATACAGATTGTGTTAATGCTTTATTACTACTCGCAAAAACTAAACGTGTTGTAGTAAATAATGAAATCGCACCACTTTTAGGTTTTAAGAATAATTCTTCTCCGATACTTACTTCTCTGTGGTCATCATAAGGACCAAACGAACACGTAGCTGTTACAAATAATGGTAAGTTTTCACCATTTGACCAACTTGCGATTTTAGCTAAATCAATTATTCGCTCTTGTGCCAATCCCTTAGAATCTCCATGACCTAAATAGCACATGATTAAATTTCCTTTGAATACATTTGCATAAATAGCATTTTCAGCATCTGGATAACGTTCACCAGCAGGTAAGACTTCTTGACGATAAGCATCAATAAATATTTTATCCACATTGTATATTGGATAGTTATTACGAACTCTATCTGCGATTGTATTGGCATCTCGTGTATGTGTATTCGTATCTTCATCATCAGCTATGAAAGTGATACGATTTTTCCAATCACCGAAGTTAGCAGGATTGGTTTCATAATCAATCAACTTATCTACGACCTGATTTGCTTCCAGTAGTGTTTTAACAGGAAAACGTCCAATACCAATATCTAATGAACCAGAGTTGTGAGCGTTTGAACCCTCTGTTACATCTAACAACCCGAAATAATCATCAAGCGGAAACGCTGTAATCGGACTAAGGCTTTCACTTGTTTCATACGTTGGAACAAACAGCTGGTTATTAGCAACCTGTGTTACATTTCTAAAATCAAATGAAGCATCACCAAATAATAGTAAATATTTTAAATTTCCATTATCATACAAATACTTCATAAAATCACGAACTGCGGTTGGATCAGGACTTCCTGAACCAAACTCATTATATATTTCACCAATTTCGACCGCTTCTACCGTCATATTAGAATGAGAACGACGATGTGCTGCTAAGCGTTGAACAGCTTCTTCGAAGATTGGATGATAAATGATTACTAAATCTGGCGTTGTTAAGCCATGTAAGTTTTGATTATCAACTTTTCCAATTGCTTCTGGCTCTAAATAAGTAGAACCATCAAATGCAATAAATTCTTTTAATTCTGCTGTTTCTACACCGAATCGAAATGTTTCACCAGAATTATTTCCTAATTGTTTTTTGACTTCTGTCGTATTCGTTACGTCCCATATTGTTATATTATTAGCATTATTTAGCAGAAATTCTGAACTTTGATAATTCAATGAATTTCTATCTCTAAACGACATTTGACCATTATAAAATACTAAGTTTCTACGAGCATTGACACTAATATAATTCAAATAACCCTCGGCATTAGCGGATGCTTGATAGTCTAATTGTAAGGAGAAGTTAGCCTGTGGATTTCCAACCTTAAATGTTCTACGTGCATTAGTTGCAACAGGATTTGTCACAGTAGAAGAAGTTGTATTTAAACCAATACTTTGCACTGTTTGATTATTATGTTTTACCAAAAAATTACTTGGGCCTCTAACATCTCGTGAGGCGACATATACAAACACTTGAGCGGAGTCACTGGTGATATTTGGTATATTAAAATCAAAAGTTTGTGATCGAGTGAACTTAAATGTTTCACCATACCATATTTTCCCTGATCCATGACGATACAAGTCATCATCCAAAAGATTGATAGCATCAACCTCATGATGTCCATAAAAATCATAAGTAGAAGTGCTATAATTTGTATTATTGATAGACGGTTGTTCTTCAATACGTTTTCCGTTACCAGCACTAATTTTTATATAATAATGATTACGGTAAGTGTATGTATTTTCACTTCTCAATACGATTTGATAACTACTACTATAAAGCCAATTATTCGGGCTTTCGCCATAGAAAAGAATATAATCATTGGCATCAAAGCTTCCATCATTTTCTCCAACTACGACAATTGCATTTTCAGGAACATCTTCATGGCGGAAACGAACATTAGCTTCGGGCAAAATTCCGCCTTCGTTTCCTAATAGCTTGATGGTGCGTGGATCTATATCATCTAAATTACTGATTCCTAATTCGTTCTTTAAAAAATCATAGGTTAATTTATAAACACCATTTTCTGCGACTGCAAATTTATAAATATTTCCATCAGCTAAAACAGAGTTTTGATTTCTACTGAATGTAGGATTTTGAGCAACTGGTAAGGCTTTTTCTCTCAAAGTGACCGTCAAATCGAAACTTACCAAACGCTCATAGTCATCTGTGATAGGATTTTTACGAATTGGAACAAACTGAATAACACCATAATATTGACGACGAGCAATTTCTACTCTTTTGTTAATAGTAATTTCATTTGAAATAAAATTATCATCATCATTCGCTATTCGAGTGTAACTTTCATAGACTTCATTCGTAATTTGTACCTCTAAGACACCATAATTATCCAATTTCAATTCTTTATTATAAATTGGTAACGTTGGATGTTTTTCAGTATAAATAGCATCCTCAAACGAAGTGATTTCAATAGTTTTCGTTTCTGTTATTTGTAAACTAACTGGTGCATCATACCAATCGAGTTGTTCTTCAAAAATAACTGGGTCGGCAGCATTTACAAGAAATACTTGACAAAAAAGCATACACAACAACCATAATTTTTTCATAATACTGGGATTTTTAATTTTAGTAAAAGAGTATGATATTTTTTATCCAAAACTGAACACATCGCAAAGATGAAGGTTTGAATTTGTATTTGAACACACTAAGACAATGTTTAACATGTTTAAAACGTTGCTTTTATAATCAATATTTTTTGTTAAATAGCAACAAAGACGACAAAAATCTTAGTTTAAGTAGTTATTTAGTTTAAGTAGTTTAAGTAGTTTTGTTCAAAAATACGTAACAACAACTTAAACTACTCAAATTACTTAAACTACTCAAACTATTGAAACAAAAATAAAATGTATAAACAACTACTAATTACGTGTTTTGTTATCGGCTTTACTTTAACAACATTGAAGGCTCAAGATCCGGTATTCTCACAGTTTTATTCTACACCAATGCAAATCAATCCTGCATTGACAGGTAGTAGTTTTGTTCCACGTATCTCATTGAATTATAGGAATCAATGGCCTGCTTTATCTAACGCTTATGTAACCTATTCTGCTTCTTATGATCAGTTTTTTGACAAAGCCAAAAGCGGTTTAGGTATGATTGTCATGGCAGATGTGGCCGGTGATGGTGTTTACAGAACTAACAAAGTCGCAGGGACTTATGCGTATAATTTAGAATTTAGTCGAGACTTTTACTTAAAAGCAGGTTTTGAAGCTGGTATCGGTCAAGTAAGTGTTGATTGGGACAAGTTGGTTTTTTTGGATCAAATTGATCCACTTCGAGGACCAATTGACGCTTCTGGTAATCCTTTTCCTTCACAAGAACAACGACCATTTAATCTGAGTACGTATTACTTAGATTTGGGAGCAGGTTTTGTAGCTTATTCCAAGAACTGGTATGGAGGTTTCTCTGTAAAACACGTTAATGCACCAAATGAAAGTATTATTGCGACCAGAGCAACGTTTGGTTTAGTACCTTTACGATTTACTGTTCATGGTGGAGCAGAAATAAGTTTGAAGAACTCATACAATAATAGAGATATGGGAACGTTTTTATCTCCGAATTTTATGTATGTTCGTCAAGGTGAATTTCAACAATTAAATGTGGGTGCTTATGCCAACTTTGAGTCTATATTCGGAGGAGTTTGGTATCGTCATACTTTCACGAATGCCGATGCCGCTATATTTTTATTAGGAACAAGATATAAAATGTTTAAAATCGGATATAGTTATGATTTAACTATTTCAGAATTAACAAACGATACAGGTGGTGCTCACGAGATTTCTGTCGCTATTTATTTGGCACAAATGAAAAAGCGAAAAGGAAGAAATTACCTGAATTGTTTAAAAATGTTCCAATTCTAATAAAATTCACATTAAAAATAACGATTTTTGCATTCGACACAATAAAACCATGTAAAAAGGTATTTTTATACCATCGGATTTTATAAAAGTCATATTTTAAATATTTTAAAAGAAAAGACACAGTGATTTTCGATAAAGTTTAAAATACAAGTAGATTAACTTTGTCTTTTGAACTTTATTAAATTGACACATAGTTCAGTGATTGTCACTATTGATGTCAGCCATTTATCAAACAAAATATTATCCTAAGATGAAAAAACTGCTGAGATTAAGTGTATATCTGTTCGGAGCACTTCTTCTATTTAGTTCGTGTAAAAAAGAACGTTCAGCTACAACAGGTTGGGTTTTAAATGACTCAAAATGGGGTGGTTACGAGAAAGTGAACTACAAAGGACAAGCAACAGGACCAAACCTTGTATTAATTGAAGGTGGTACATTCTCAATGGGTTACACAGAGCAAGATGTAACTTATGATTATAACAATATTCCAAGACGTGTAACGGTATCGTCATTCTATATGGATGAAACCGAGGTTACCAATCACGAATATTTAGAATATTTGTACTGGTTAAGACGAGTATTCAATGAATCTTATCCAGAAGTATTCCTAAATGCTTTACCAGATACTTTGGTTTGGCGTGAAGAATTAGCGTTCAATGAACCTTATGTAGAGACTTATTTGCGTCACCCTTCTTACAACGATTACCCAGTAGTTGGTGTAAATTGGATTCAAGCAAATGATTATTGTAAATGGCGTACTGACCGTGTTAATGAGATGATTCTAATTGAAAAAGGAATCTTAGAGGTCAATCCAGAGCAAAAAGATGAAGATAACTTCAATACAGAAGCTTATTTAGTTGGGCAGTATGAAGGTTCTGTAAAAGGTGGTGTTCCTGATAAAAGTTCTGATGGTGGTGAACGTAGCGTTCGTTTCGAAGATGGTATTCTATTACCTGCATATCGTTTACCAACAGAAGCAGAATGGGAATATGCTGCATTAGCATTGGTAGGAAATCAAGCTTATGCTAAAGATGAACGTATTGCTGACCGTCGTTTATATCCTTGGAATGGTAACACGATGAGAAATGGTGTTAGAGGTCGTTATCAAGGTAAAATGATGGCCAACTTCAAACGTGGCCGTGGTGATTATATGGGTATGGCTGGACAATTGAACGATAATGCTTCTATTACAGCAGAAGTTCGTGCATTTATGCCAAATGATTATGGCTTATATAACATGGCTGGTAATGTATCTGAGTGGACAATGGATGTTTATCGTCCTATGACAGGTCTAACATTGAGAGGTGTCGAAGATCATACATTAAATCCTGTTCGTGGTAATCAATTCAAACAAAAAATCTTAGACGAAGAAGGTCGTCCAGTTGAAAAAGATAGTTTGGGGCGTTTACGTTACCGTGCAGTAAAAGATGAAGAAGTTGCTAACCGTGAAAACTACAAACGTGGTAGTGTATTAGATTACTTAGATGGTGATCAAGAATCAGAAGTTTTATACAACTATGGTGTTTCTACTTTAGTAAGTGATAAAGCAAGAGTTATTAAAGGTGGTTCATGGGCTGATAGAGCTTATTGGTTAGCTCCTGGTGCTCGTCGCTTTATGGATGAAGATAAGTCATCAAGATCAGTTGGATTCCGTTGTGCTATGACTCGTACAGGTTCTCCTGCGGGTAATCAGTTCAAAGGTGGAAATCAATTCAACAAACGTAAAAAACGTGTGAAACGTCGTTATAAATGATGATAAATAAAGTTGGTCGTATTCAGTACAGAGTTAGCAGTAATCTAATTTATTAAAAATTTTCTGTTGATTTAATATTGGAATAAAACAATTAACTTTATTAAAAATTAGTATTAATAAAAAACGCTTTTCGGGATTTCCTGAAAAGCGTTTTTAGTTTACTTCTTAGATATTCTCATTTCCAACTCTCTATACTTTAGTCGTTTTCCTGAACTATCTAATATATCAATATTGACATCGTTTTTGGTCGTTTTATCTACTACTTTAATTGTCGTTTCACCTTCATTGACGAGGTACTTATTTCCCCAATCTAAAAATGAAAGGATAATTTTTGTTAAATCTTTTCCTTTTTGTGTAAAGGTGTATTCGTAGCGAGTTCGTTGTCCTGATTCTTTATAGCTTTGTTTTTCTAATAATTCTTGTTCTATGAGTTGATTCAGTTTTTTTGTTAATACCGATTTTGAAATATTTAAATTATTTTGAAAATCATCAAATCGCTTGAATCCCCAAAAACATTCTCTCATAATTAGTAATGTCCATTTGTCTCCTAAAGCTCGCATCGCTTTTGTCACTGGACAAAAATTTCGATTCAATTCTTTGACAGTTGCCTTTTTCATAGTGTAAAAATAAAAAAATAAGCTAAGTTTTAAAATCGAACTTAATTTTTATATATTTGAGTTTTAAATTAGAACTTAGCATGATAATATGAAAACATTCTTCAAACTTGCAGATGCTTTATTTCCATCAATGGCTGCAAAACAAGTCTACAAAGTGATGTCAAATCCAAGAGTTCGTAAACTTCGAGCTTTTGAGGAAGAAATATTGGCGAAAGCCGTAAAAGAACGAATTGCTTACAAAAATGGAGAAATTCAGTTATATAAATGGGGAAATTCAACGGACAAAACGATTTTTTTGGTTCACGGTTGGGAAGGTCAAGCTGGAAACTTTGGCGGTTTGATTGATATTTTATTAAAAAAGAAATATTATGTTGTTGCTTTCGATGCACCTTCTCATGGAAGAAGCACAAAGCGAAGTACAAATATGTTTGAGTTTGTGGAATTGGTGACTAAATTGGTTAAAACACATCAACCTGCTTCAATCATCAGTCATTCGTTTGGTTCTGTGACGACTTTGATGGTGTTGAGTAATTTAAGAGAAATGTCGATTGAACAATGGTTTGTTGTCACTACACCTCATAACTTTAAAGATAGAATCAATGATGTCAAGCAATTTTTAGGTGTTACTGAAAGAACGATTGACAAGGTCATTTATCAATTTGAATCTGATACTGGTTATAAATTGGATAATCTGAATGTTGATTATTACGGTGATAAAGTTCCTCATGTGAAAGAAGTTGTCATCGTTCATTCTAAATCAGATAAAATTCTTCCGATAGATTCTGCTCGATTTGCACACAAAGCGATTCCACATTCGGAATTAATCGAATTAGATGACTTGGGACATTATGCAATTTTGTGGTCAGATGCATTAAAAGAAGTTCTTAAAACAAGATTAAAAGAATAGTATTTTTTTTCAGCAGTGACTAAAATTATAGAAAATAACGTTTATCTTTCGTCTATCCTGAAATTTTGGGACAAGCTATAAAAATAGGAACTCATAGGTATTCTAAAAAGATAATACAAATTTGAGTTTTTGATGACGAAGGGAAATAATAAAAATGAAAAAATTAGTACAAAGCATATTACAAAAAACTTTGGGTTTTGAACGTTATTTGGTCTTATTTGCTAAGTTTAAAATAGCAACATTCAAAGGAGATAAAAACGAAGGAGACTTTTTCAAATTCGTTGATATGATGCATCAAGATGCTAATGTTTTAGATATTGGTTCAAACATCGGTATTACAGCAGTTCATTTGGCTCGAAAAGTCAAAAAAGTTTATGCTTATGAACCTGTTCCTCCAAATTTTAAAACCTTATCAAGTATTATTAAAAACTATAATTTAAAGAACGTTGAGTTATTTCAGTTGGCTTTAGGCGATGATGATACGATGATAGAAATGGTAATGCCTCAAGTAGAAAATGTACAAATGCAAGGTTTGAGTCATGTTGTCCATGAAGATTTGACGGAATTTAATGATGGCAAACGTTTCAAAGCACCATTAAAACGTTTGGATGATTTGGATACATTTCAAAATACAAAGGTTCATGGTATAAAATTAGATGTTGAAAATTTTGAATACTTTGCTTTGAAAGGTGGTGAAAGATTAATTTTGAGAGATAAACCGATTATTTACACCGAATTGTGGGAAAATGAAAATCGTTATAAATGCTTCGATTTGGTAAAACGTTGGAACTATTCGATTAAAGTGTTACATAATGATGAATTAGTTGATTTTGAACAAGGAAAATATGATAATCAGAATTTCTTTTTTGTTTAAAATAACGTCATTCAATCATATTATAAAACGAAGATACAACTTCGTTATATATAAAAAAAATCCCGTTCCAAAAGAACGGGATTTTAAATTACTGCCACGATTTATCATAAAAACCTTACTCTTTGAATTGTGCCGATTTTATCAGCATCCCTATCGAATACTCAGAATCGGGATTATTGTGTTTGAATAATTGTTATTTTTTGGTGAATTATTTCTTAGTTCATTCCGAACATTTCGCCTTTAGGAGAAATGTGAGTATTATATTCATTTACGATGTTAGCGATGTATTTGTAGCTATATCCTTTTTTACCAACTTTAGCTTGTAATGCAGGATAATCAGCAACCATATCTTTCATAATTGATTTGAAGTTTTCACGGTTTACTTCAATCATTTGACCATCTTTTTCTAC
>JBGCFH010000354.1:0-3244 GCA_045106825.1 Saprospiraceae bacterium
TCGAAATTCCTGCAAATGGTGAAGCGGAATCACTAAACGCAGCTATCGCAACAGGAATTATTTGTGCAGCATTCAGAAATTTGTAACTTAGGCTGTTCAAAAGATTAAAAAAAATTCCTCGTATTTTTGAGTCGCTAAACAAACAAAAACAACGAGGATTATGTCTAAAAGACAGTATGAAGTTAGGATAAAAAATTGGAAGACCAAAGCAATATCAAGGAGAAAAGAAAATGAATATCTAAAAAAGCGAGAGCAAGAATTAATAAAGAGTCGAGATAAATGGAAATCGAAATATCAAGCAGAAAAATTGGTTTGCAAAAAAGTGTTATTAGATAGTAAAAAAGCGAAAGGACATCACTATAATTTAGTGTTAGTCGTTTTGATGATAGAGTTATATAAATATGGTAGTATGAGTTTACGAAGTTGCCGCCATACGATAAGTTGTTTGTATTTATGTTTAGGTTTAGAAGGAAAAATTCCTTGTCATAATAGTATTAGAAATTGGATATGTAAATGTGGTTTATCTCGTGTCAAAAATACATCAATTCAAAATGATAGCTACGTTATCTATGTAGATGAAAGCATAAGTTTTGGGAGTGAGAAAATATTATTGATATTAGGAGTAAATATGAATAATATTCCGAAAAGTCGAAGTTTATGTCATGCAGATATGGAAGTCCTTGATGTAGAAATAGGACAAGAATGGAAAGGCGACCAAGTAGCAGAGTCACTAAAGAAAGCGACATTGAATAAGACAATAAAATATGTTGTTAGTGATCAAGGGAATAACTTAAGGAAAGCCTATAAGATATTGAATTACAAACATGTAGAGGATTGTACACATGTATTTGCGAATGATTTGAAACGATTGTATAAGTCAGATGAAGATTTCATAATGTTTAGTAAACTTATCGGTAAGTTACGTCAAAAATGGAATCTAAGTAAAATTAATAGTCAATATATGCCACCATCAATGCGAGGCAAGTTACGTTTTGCCAATATCTTTCCATCTGTTAATTGGGCGAAAAAGATATTACAAAATTGGGAAGATTTGCCCTCAAATGTTCAAGAAGAACTCCTCTTTTTGAGAGAGAACGAGGCGTTTATTATAGGGTTAATGCAGGTAGAAAAAATCTTTAAAACAGTATGTGAAAAGTTGAAAAATCATGGATTTGGGCAATCACAAAAGAAAGAATTATTTGATAATTTAGCAACAATTCAAACCAAAACATGGAATGGATTACAACCTAAAGCGAATATTTTCATGGAAAATATCAAAGTATATTTAGAGAATTTAGATACTACAAGTAAGGTACTAAATGAAGAATTTTTGCTTTGTAGTTCTGATATTATCGAAAGTTATTTTGGAAAATTTAAAGCTAAAGTAAATCCAAATAGTAGAAGTGGATTGACTGAATTTATTTTTACAATAGCCACTTTTGGAAAAACGGTTTCAATAGATGAGACTCAAAACGCTTTGGAAAGTATAAAATGTAAGCAACTTAAACAGTATAAAACAAAAACTAAAGCTGCTTAATCCAAGACTAAAAAATTAGAGCGCTTTTTAGCCTTGATTGAACAGCCTAAATTAATATTTATAACTGGACAATTAATGGAGATATTTTACATTGTGCAGATCAAGACTTTGTCACGACTTGGAAAACAGGTAGCCATGGTTCATCTAATACTTCTATTACCATTCCTACTCATAGTGGTGAAACTTACAACTACGATGTAGATTGGGACAACGATGGTACTTTTGACCAATTTGGTATTACAGGAAATGTTACGCATGATTTTGGTACAGCAGGTACTTATACGATTCGTATTCAAGGCAGTTTTCCACGGATTTATTTTAATAATAGTGGTGATAAAGCCAAAATTATATCTATTGACCAATGGGGAAATATTGTTTGGACTTCTATGGAAAGAGCTTTTTATAGCTGTTATAATCTTCGTGGACAAGCTACGGATAATCCTGACCTTTCTAATGTAACTAATATGAGTTATATGTTTCGTAATGCAAATTCCTTCAATCAAGATATAGGAACTTGGGATGTTTCTAATGTAACTAATATGGGGCATATGTTTCGTAATGCAAGTTCCTTCAATCAAAATATCGGAGGTTGGGATGTTTCAAACGTAACTAATATGAGTTATATGTTTCATAATGCAAATTCCTTCAATCAAGATATAGGAACTTGGGATGTTTCTAATGTAACTAATATGAACTCAATGCTTAATCATTCTGATTTATCAAGGGCAAACTATGATAATACATTAATAGGTTGGAAAAATTTAGGAGCCACCAACAAAAATTTAGGGCCTACTAATTTAAGCTATTGTAATGCAAGTGCTGCCAGAGATTCATTGATTAATCATTATGGATGGACAATTTCGGGAGATAATTACTATTGCCCGGTTACACCCGTCAATTTGCTTAAATTTACAGGACAATTAATGGATAATAAAGTTCTTTTACAATGGCAAACTGCTACCGAAGAAAACAACGAAGGGTTCAACATTCAGCGAAGCAAAGATGGAATCACTTGGACAACAATCGGCGTTGTAGAAGATGAGACAGCTATTATTCCACAAGAAGATACTTATACGGACACCGAACCATTTCAAGATATTACTTACTATCGCCTTCAACAAGTTGATTTCGATGGACAAACGGAATACTCAGATATTGTAAGTATTCAAATGAATAGCAATGATGTCGAAGATTTCAATATTTTTCCAAATCCGGTTATAAATCAATTAACGATTAATTGCACAGGAAATATTAATAATATTCAAACCATTGATTTGATAAATAGTAATGGACAAATCATAAAAACAAAAGTTCCAACTTCAAATAGAACTTACTTTAATATGAAAAGTTTGCCAAGTGGAATTTATGTTGTTTTAGTGAAAAGTACAAACGGTATAATTAGTAAAAAAGTAATTAAACCGTAATCAAAAATATTGTTTTGAGGTTAAATAAACAATGAAGCCACAGTTTACACTTTGTAAATCTGTGGCTTTTTTATTGTACAAATCCAATTTAAAACACATACATAATAAACCGCTAAAATAAAAGTCAGAGAAGTCGAAGTCGCTATTACGCTAAGACATAAATTTGAGTATATAATTTTTAATTTTATCAATCATGACTTTGATGTCATTATTAGAAATAATCGACCAGTTAAAAATATTAGCCAAATGTTGATTATAGTAGCTAATATAATCCAAAATTTTA
>JBGCFH010000355.1:0-16650 GCA_045106825.1 Saprospiraceae bacterium
AGCGATTAAAAAAGGGGAAGTTGTTCAGCAATTGGTAGAAAAAATAAAGGAACTCCGAAAGCAAGGCGACAAAAAACGAAAACCAACCGACGCAGAGAAAAAAGATGCGATTGTTCGCAGTTATTTAGCACCGATAAGTGTACAAATTCGAGCGTTATTCACAGAAATATATTCGCAACAAAACAATGAAAAACGCCTACAACAATTGGTCAAAACCTATCGAGAAACGATAAAGTTGGTAGCGTTTACACTGATTTCTGATATTTGGGATAAAGCACATCAGCGACATTTGATGGCAAAAAATCCATTGACATTAAGTGATAATCAAAGGTTACAAATCAAAGCATTTTTTAAAATTAATAAGTTTACACAAACCGCTTTTGACTATTTTCAATTGGTCAATGCTTTATTGGAAATCGGTCAAGCAAACGGTTTAAATTTCTACATCAAAGAATGGCAAAACTACAAAAAAGGTTGGTCATCGAATGAAATATTGGCGAAAGCCAACACACATTTTCAAACGATGCAAACGGCATTAGAAGGTGATATTTCGAGCAAATTGATTCAACCATATTGTGTTGTTTCTGAGCAGCATTTGACGAATGTTTTGTGTGAATTACACTTTTTGGTACATTACAAAATGGCTGTTGTCAAAAACATTGAAGTCCAACAAATCAAAAATACGCCACCAGCTTCGTTCAAGCATATTATCGTAGAATTGGATAATAATTACAACGATGTCGGCGAAAAAGACCGAGCAAGAGAACTCGAACAACCAACCGATATGGAATCGGTGCTTATTTATCAAAAAGATATTAGTCACAATCTAAACTTATCGCCTTTTGTCTTAGACGAAAATGCTTTGACACGAGAATATAACTCTAAAGTCTATTTCTTTGCTTACGCTTCGGACAAAGGTTTGCATTATTATTGGATTGAAAATGAGGAAGATACGATTGTGATTAAGGATAATTATGATTATATCGTTTCGCAGTTTGATAGAGCAAAACAGGTGATTTTGAATGAATTTTTGGTATTAGAAAATGCTTTTGTGGAAGAAGAGGAAGATGATGATATTTGGTAAAAAAGAACAAAACTAAAAACCAAAACAACTCCATCATTCCGACTCCGAAAAAAATCGGAGTAAACTGCGGTCGGAATCTAAAACATAAAACTATTTCCGTCATGCTGAATTTATTTCAGCATCTCCCAGTATTTTAGTTGAAATCTTATTAAAGTCACAAAGCTAAAAGTCTGGGAGATACTGAAACAAGTTCAGTATGACGAACTTCATTTGGTTTTTTAGATGGTAACCATTTTGTGATACTCAAATTAAAATAATGAAATATCCATTCAAATTTTTAGATGCTTATAATCATAAAGACAAAGAAATTTTCTTTGGTCGAGAGGAAGAAATTGAGGCGATGTATAAGATGGTTTTTCAGACCAACTTGATGCTCGTTTATGGTGCGTCGGGAACTGGGAAAACGAGTTTGATTCGTTGTGGTTTGGCTAATAAATTTACGTCATCACAATGGTTAGATTTGTATGTTCGACGAGAAGGAGATATTAATAAATCGTTGTTAGAAAATATCAAAAAGAGAATTCCTGAACGGCAAACAGAAACGGTTGAAGATGAAGATGATTGGTTTGAGGAATTGATAGAAGAAGCGAAAGAAGATATTGAGGAAATTGAATTTGATGAAACCAATGAGTTTGAAACGGAAGAGGAATATCAAGCATATCTGGAAAAAATAAGAAAACAAAAGGAACGAAAAGCGGCTGAAAAGGAGGCGGAAAGTTTACTTTTTGAAAGCGAAAACCCGATTGCGGAAGCATTGAATGAATTGTATTTGGCGACTTTTACGCCGATTTATTTGATTTTGGATCAATTTGAAGAAATCTATACGTTAGGAAATCGAGAGGAACAAGTCCAAATTATTGAAACGATTAAGGAGTTAATTCAGCTACAATTACCTGTCAAAATTATAATCTCAATTCGAGAGGAATATTTGATTAAATTGTATGAATTAGAAAAGGAAATTCCACAATTAAGAGATAAACGGTTGCGTATCGAACCAATGAATATTGGTAAGGCAGAAAGCGTAATACTCAATGCAACAAATCACGAATTAACCAACGAAAAACCAAACAAAAACGCCAATGTTTTTCTACAAAAAGGAGAAGAAAAAGCAATAGCAGAAGCGGTAATTGATAAAATTCGGGAAGATGATGTGGATATTCAATTGCCTTATTTACAGGCGTTTATGGATAGGTTATACATCGAAGCAACTGGTGAATCGATTGGACGAACAACGTCTGCAATCTTGACATTAGAAATGGTCAATAAACTGGGAAAAATCGGTGATGTTTTAGTAGATTTCTTAAATCAACAAACCAAAGTTATTCGAGAAAAATTACAGCAAAAATATCGAAAATTGCCTGATGATATTGTCTGGAATGTTTTATCGTCTTTTGCGACTGCAAATGGTACAAAAAAACCAATTCGACAAGCCGATTTTGGCATTATTCAAGAAAATTTAGCCAACAACAATTTTAAAATTTCTAATATTCAAACCTTTATCAAAGATGCAATTACGGAATTAGAAAGTAGTCGGATTTTGCGTTTTCGTAGAGAAAGTCAAACTTACGAGGTTTACCATGATACATTGGCGAAACAAATCGCAGAGAAACGAAGCGAAGATGAAAAAGCTTACTTAAAAGCGAAGCGAATTGTAACCGATGGTTTGGCAACTTTTGAAGATACAAATACGCTATTGAGCAAAGAACAATTGGCGTTTGTCAAACCTTATGAGGAACGCATCAAATCAGAAACAACCAAAGCAGAAAAAAGCTATATTCAGTCATCTGAACGAAAAATAAAACGCCAACGATTTGTAAGTATTACTGCTTTAGTTGCTGTATTTTTAATCGGTGCTTATGTTGTTTTTAGCACATTGGAACAAAATAGAAAATTGGCAAATGCCAATGAGAATATTCTAAAAGCACAGGAAAAAACAAATGCTGCTTTAGCCGATTTTGAAGCGGAAAAAGCCAAACGAGAAACCAAAGAACTCAAAGATTTGATGGAAGATGCTCAACGTATTGTTGGCGATGGTTCAACGGATAATTGTCCGCCCAAAGAAATGATACAACGCATTGATACGCTTTATGTGAGATATGGTACGGTTGAAGAACAGTTTGCAAGTCAATACCAAAAAACACAAACACGGTTGAAAGTGACGGATTGTTATTGATGGATTTTGTTGGTTATTTCAAAAAATCATCATCATAAACTATCCAAAACATAGAATATTGATATTTAAAATCTCCTCGGTCATCATACATTTTCCGAACTGGTGCAATTCCTAAAATTCGAGTATTAAAACTATTCGTTTCTATATCAAAATAAAAATCTTGAACGACTTGAAAAGTTCTAATATGATTTTCACCATAATAAAGTTTTGTACTACTAATATTAATGTGTTCGTCAAAAGTTTCTGGGTCAAAAGTTATAACCGTATCAGATACAAATCCTGTTGAAATTTCTTCAATTTCATGGTCAGTTAATATTGTTTTTCGGTCTAATGCACTGATTACTTTATGTGCTTTTTGATGGCTTTTGGAAAGTAAAACCTTTCTAAGTTTTTCATTTTTAAAAACATCAGTATAAGTAAATTCTGCTGCCCAAATCACATTCATTTTTTTCAATTCTGCGGTGGCATTCGTTACTTTTTTACCATTGTTTTTAATACTAAATAGATATTTTTTAGCTTCTATATTTAGAAACTCTTCACTATTATCTTTTCGCTTCAAAGAATAAATATGAATAGCTTTCAAATCCATCTCTAACTGTTTTGTTATATTGTTATATTTCCAGTCTTGTTCCATCTCACAAACTGTTTTGTTAAATCCTAAAAATCCTCCATAAGCTTTATATACCGTCATTCTTTCGTCAAAGATTTCAGGATTGAAAATAATAATCGTATCCGCTTGTAAGTCTATAAGTAGTTTTTCAGCAGCTTCTTTAGAAATTGAATTTTTACACATTTTCTCTTTGTAGATAGTCAATTCTCCATTACTAATTGCATCATTTAATGTTTTAACTAAGATAGCATTTGGATAAATATATCGACTATTATTTAGGATTTTTAAAACTTTAGTTTCTCCTTGATTTTCAAATTCTAACTCTTTTGGCATTTCGCCTCCTAACGTATAAAGCCAATTTGTCGTTTCTATTTGAGCATTAGAAATATTCCAAATCAGTAAGCAAATTAATAAATTAAATAAGCGTTTCATATCTGTTTTTTGTTTAAAAGATGGTGGAATCATGGTTTTAATTTAACTCAATAACTTAATAAACTAATGCTTGTCGAAATTCAAACTTTATGATGGCCGTTTTTTATAATAACTTTAAATTTAGTAAAATGTTAGAATAATGTAACAACACAATAACAAAAACATTTAAAACAAAAATTAATTTGGTTCGTTTTATTATAGGTGAACTTTTATTTTTAATTTGCCGAATAAACTAAAGGAAATTTTTGTGGATAAAGAACTAATTCAAAAATATACGACGAGAGAATCACGATTTTTAGTGTTTGACGATACACTAATTCACTATCGTGATGAAGGTGATAAAGATGCTTTTCCGTTATTGTTATTACACGGAGCATTTTCGTCATTACATACTTATAATGGTTGGGTAAAAGAACTAAAAAAGGATTTTAGAATCATTCGACTTGATATGCCTGGATTCGGTTTGACTGGCCCAAATCAACGTGGTGGAAATCACGAAATGATAATGTATAAACGTTGTATACTCACAATATTAGATAGATTAAATGTCGATAAATGCCATATTGCAGGTAGTTCACTCGGAGGTTGGATAAGTTGGGAGTTTGCAGCGGATTATCCTGAACGTGTGGAGAAAATGGTTTTGCTTGGAGCAGCAGGTTTTTTGGAACAAAAAAACATTCCGTTACCATTCAAAATGGCTCGAACGCCTTTTGTGAGTCGAGTCGCTCGTTATGCAATTAAGCGTAAAGTGTTGACTCAATTCATTAATCAAGTCTATTATAATAAGGACAAAATTTCGGAAGCATTGATTGATCGCTATTATGATTTGTTTACGCAAGAAGGAAATTTGAAGGTCTTTTTTGAAATGGCGAACTCGAAAATACACGAACAAACGCATAAATTGAAAGAAGTCGAAGCCGAAACTTTATTAATGTGGGGAAGACATGATAAATGGATTCCTGTCGAAAATGCGTATCGTTTTCATCGCCGTTTGAAAGATTCCGAAATCTTGATTTATGAAAATTGTGGTCATTTACCAATGGAAGAATTACCTCGACAATCGGCTAATGATGTTCGAGCTTTTTTGTTAGATGAGCCAAATGTTGTTGAATCGAAAGTGAAACGACGTTTGGTGGAAATATAAAAAAACGTACAGTAGCGGCTGTTTTAGCTGCCGTAAAATTATATAAAACCTTCGGCAGCTAAAGCAGCCGTTACTGTAGACATTACATCGAAATCGTATAATGATAACTTTCTCCTGAATTATTTTTTTTATCGGTTGCTTCTTTTTTCGGTGTTTCCACAATATTGTATTGTAGCGTTTGTGGCGTTGTAGTCGTATTTTCGATTTTATCATCTTTGGTGACTTCGATTGGTTTTGATTTTGGCATTCTAAAATGAATGTGGATTTCTTTGTGATAAGTTAAGTGCAAACCTCGTGTTTTTGGTACGACGAATTGTAACAATCGAATGACTCGTTTCGCTTCTTCATCGCAGCCATAACCTATTGAATTATAGAGTTTTATTTTTGTAACCTTTCCTCGTTGGTTAATATCATATTTGGCGTGAATTGTTCCTTCTATACTTTTATCAAAAGCTTCTTGTGGATATTGTAAATGATTTAAAATAAAAGTTTCTAAAGCTTTTGAACCTCCTTTATAATAAGCTTGTTTGATAAAATTTTTGCCTTTTCGATTTTTTTTCATAATTCTGTATACTTGATATTGAATATTTGTTGCTTTATAAAAAGTAACAGTTCTTAAAATTAAACGTCTTAATGCAGATTTCGTTATTTTTACGGAATAATTAAATTTGATTTACAATATTAATCAAATATAAGAATTAATATACTTCAATATTAATATTAAATCAACATAAGGATAGAAGAAGGTTTTTCTAATGTTATGTGTCTTAATATTCAAAACATCAAAAATAAGAATTATGAAAAAATGGAGATCATTGGGTTTTATGACACTTATCTGTGTGTCAATTAATTTTTCATCGTGTACACCAGAACAGATTGGTCAAATCTTAGACGTTGCGACAAGTACGGCTGAAACACCATTAACACAAGAGCAAATTATCGCAGGATTAAAAGAAGCTTTAGTTCAAGGTGCAGTGAATGGTTCTGCAAAAGTTTCGGCGGTTGATGGTTATTATAAGAATGATTTAATCAAAATTTTATTTCCACCAGAAGCGGTAAAAGTAGAACAAAAATTACGTGAATTAGGAATGGGAAATTTGGTGGATGATATGCTTGAAAAGGTAAATCATTCGGCAGAAGATGCTGCAAAAGAAGCAGCACCGATTTTCAAAAAAGCGATTACAAGTATGACTATTGCTGATGCAATGGATATCTTGATGGGCGAAAATACAGCGGCAACAAATTATTTACAACGTACAACATCACAAGATTTATATAATGCTTTTGAACCTGTAATTGTAAAACATTTAAACAAAAGAGGTGCGTTAAATTCTTGGACAAAAGTGGTGAATCGTTATAATAAAATTCCTTTTGTACAAAAAGTAAATCCATCATTACAAAATCACGTTACAAATAAAGCAATTGATGGAATTTTTCATATGATTGCAAAAGAAGAAACGTTGATTCGTAAAGATCCTGTTGCTCGTGCAACGGACTTGTTGAAGAAGGTATTTGCGAAGCAAGATAATAAGTAGTCAACAGTTGGCAGTTTTCAGTCAGCAGTAAAAAATAGAATTGTAAAAACGCATTATCATTGATTTGATAGTGCGTTTTTTTATTTTTGTGACCTCATCCCTAACCCTTCTCCTTTAGGAGAAGGGTTAGGGATGAGGTAAAATAAAAAATATGTCGGACAAGAAATACATTCACGGTTATAGCGAAACAGAACAGGCTCGATTGGTTTCGCAAGGTCAAGTGTTGTCGCCTTTTATTTTTGATAAATTGGATTTGACTTCCGTCAAACATTTACTGGAAGTCGGAAGTGGAGTAGGAGCGATGACTTTGGGGATTTTGGAGCGTTATCCGAATCTGCCGATTACTTGCTTGGAAATTTCGGAAGCACAATTGGCGAAAGCCAAAATTAACTTGCCAAAATCCAAAATAGGAACGCAAATACAATTGCGACAAGCGGACGCTCGACAAACGAATTTTGAAGAAAACTCTACATTTGACGGTGCGTTTTTGTGTTGGGTTTTGGAGCATATTCCACAACCTGAACTTGTGTTGTCGGAGTTGTTTCGAGTATTAAAAAAAGGTAGTCAAGTGTTTATTACGGAAGTGTTTCATAGCAGTTTGCATTTGTTTCCGAATTGTCCGAATGCGATGGAATATTGGCAAAAGTGTATTGATTTTCAGGCGACGATTGATGGCGATGCGAATGTTGGTCATCGTTTGGGAAATATGTTGCAAGATGCTGGTTTTTCGGAAATCGACGTTCGTCCTTATCCGATGTTTTTTGATAAACGCCAACCTGAAAATCGTGCGAAAATGTTGACTTATTGGCATGGTTTGATGTTTTCTGCTTTGGAGAATATGCTGGAAGCTAATTTTTGTACGTTGGAATTGTGGCAAAAAGCGGAAACGGAAATTTTGGCTTTGATTGAGAATGATGATGCGGTTTTTTATTATTCGTTTGTGCAGGGAATTGCGAGGAAGTGATGATTGCCTGTCCCGAGAACTCAGCGATGTGATTGTGTCAGCTTCGCTGATTGTTATTTACGAAATCTAATTAAAATGAAAAAATTATTTTTTTTATTGATTTTAATCTTGATTTGTAGTGTTTCGAATGCTCAAACAGACACGACAAATTGGATTTATGATTTAGATGAACAGAATAAGAAATTGTACACTTATCCTTATTTTAACAATCCAATTTTAAAAATAATTAATAATGACCGAATTGATACGGATTATTTTTTAGGATTAACCTTACGGAAACAGATTGAAACTGAACAATTGAAAATTTATCAAGATAAGAATTGTCAGCGTGTTTATAAGGAAACTGATTGTGCGTTGAATAAAGTGACAACTGATACGATTATTACGTTTGATTCAGAAACTTTTGCGGAAAGCATGAAAATAGTTTTTAATGATTTATCAAAATTTCCGAACGAAAATACTTATTACCAACTTACTCAAAGTTGGAAATTAGATAAACGAACTAACGAATTGACCTCCAAAATTATCAATTATCATATCATTGAAATGACTGAAAATGATACAACTCGATTATTTAGTATCAAAAATCCAACGGCTACAATTTCAAATTCCGAAGATATTATTTGGATAAAAAGTATGACTTGTCAAAATCAATTTACGGATACAACGCTTATTAATTTATTATTGAGTGAAACCTATCTTTCTCAACAAATTCTGGTTAAAAAACAATTTTATAGAGAGCCAACATATATAGATTATGCAAAGGTTGATGAGTTATATGGTGTAAAAACAGACACTTTAAAACAGTTTGATTCAGAATCTTTAAAATGGAAAATTACTTACAGGACGTATTCCGTTTTAGATGATGTAAAAGAGTTTCGTGTTGTTCAAGACTTTTATTTCAATGCTAAAACGAATGCTATTGAAAGCAAAGTTTTAGCAATCGGTGTTATTGTTCCTACAAATATAAATTATTCGTTTCGGTCACAATATATATATTACAATTCTCTTATCTTTTGGATTGTTTACAATGATGATTTTTTGAAAATGGTTGATTAAAGTTTAATTTTAGAGAACAATAAATCTTAAAGATGAAACGATGAAAAAAATTGGGTTGATAATCATATTCGGAATAACGATTACGGTGAGTAAGGCTCAGAATCTTATTCCTGATGGAACACTTTCTATTCATAATAATATTGACTGTCCACCGGCTTTTACCAATTTGCAAGGTTCAGATTATTGGTATGCTGTGGGAAATACAACGGTTGATTTTTACTTAGCCGAATGTGAGTATACTTCAGGAGGACAAGGTTTTTCGACATTTTGGAATTATCCTTATTATGGCAATGGATTTCTTGGTTTTTGGGGTGTTTTTCGGTCAAATTTCACGATAGGTTCAGAGGTATTCGGGACAGTTTTGACGGAATCACTGAAAGCTAATCAGGCATATTATTTTACAACGGATGTTCGTTATAGAGGCAAAGATCATCCTGATCCAGATATTTTTCCTTTGTCTTGTCCTTCAAATCCACCTTTGGCGTTACAAATTTATACAAGTATAGACACTGTTCGTGCAGCTATTGATCATGCAGGTGCTTCAACTCAAGTTTTTGCAAATCGGGTTTTGACATTAGACTCTCCTGCTATTACCGATACTATTTTTCAGGATAACTGGTCGAATGTTTATGGTTGTTTTGTGGCGGAAGGCGGTGAAAAACATTTAGGATTTAGTTTGACAATTGATACGTTTACAGCAGTTTCACCTTGTGAAGGCCCATTTTTAGATCCATGGATTAGTGTATCGTATTATAATATTGATAATGTCGAATTAATTCCTTTTCCAAATGAAATTACAGATACGTTTTTGTTGTGTAAAGAAGAAAAGGGAATAACAATTGATTTTGAAGAATATTTTGGAACTATTGATATTACAAAATTTCAGCCTGTCTGGGAAGATGGTATAACAACGTTGACAAGAACGTTTGAGGATGAAGGAGAATATACGTTAGCTTTATCGTATGAATGCAATACAACAATATTTAATATTCAAATAGTAGAAGAAAAATGTGGTGTGAACGTCTTTGTTCCCGATGCTTTTACGCCAAATTTTGATGGTCGAAATGATGAATTATTTCCTTTCTTTGGTACAGATTATCCAATTTCTAATTATGAATTTTTGATATTTGACCGTTGGGGAAATATCTTCTATCGTAGTACAACTTATGATGGATTTACAGGTTGGGACGGAAGCGTAAATGGAAAATCTGCATCAGCAAATGTTTATGTTTGGAGTCTGAAATTTACACATCATGCACCAAAAGGTAGTAAAGAATATCAACTTTCAGGTGATGTTTTATTGGTTCGATAATCTTTTCAATTCACGTTTTGTTAAAACCTAAAATAGTAATCACGATTATTAAAATCTATTTTAAATAAAATGTTACGATGTAGTAATTATGTATTTCCCACAGAGCATCACTGAGTTTTTCACAGAGTTAAACAGAGGATATTTTACGTTGTGTATCTCCGTGAGAACCTCTGTGACACGCTGTGAGCAACAATTGAAATAAATAATGCAGAGTAGTTACAATAAAATGAAGATTCTGATGGAAGTTTATAATTATGTTAAACGCTTCTATATTATTTATCGTTTAATATAATATTGAAATGATTTATTATGAATAATCTCAAATTAGCATATTAAATACAAAACAAGTAACTTGCAATATCTTTAACGTTAGAGTTATTGAATCAGTGACAATCAACCCTTAGAGTATAAATAGATTATTACTTAAAATTAATTACTTTTAGCTTTCCAATTTTTTATGTTCAAGTATCAATAACTCAACGAATACACAAAATATATTATGAAGAACATACTGCTTTGTTTGGCAATCTTATTGGCCAACATTACTTACGCACAGAATGACACGACACAAAAAGACATTAAATACGAAGGTCTTTTGTGGGAAATAACAGGAAATGGTTTAGAAAAACCTTCATATCTCTACGGCACAATGCATGTTAGCCGTAAAATCGCCTTTAATTTAGATGATATATTTTTTGAAGCATTGAATCAAGCTGATATGGTTGCAGTCGAGTCGATGCCTGATAACTGGTTGGATGACTTATTCAAACGTGGAGAAATTGGTTATGGCGGGAGTATGGGTCGCTCAAATTATTATGGAGGCGGTAACAATGGTGGATTTTACTCCAGTGCCTTCAATATGAATTTTCCGAATAAGAATGATATTATCACGGGTATGTTTGGTCAATATAATTTAATTAATGGTTTGTTGTATCGAAGCGAAGGAATGGCAGATTTTGAGGAAGATACTTACCTTGATATGTTTATTTATCAAACAGGAAAACGATTTAATAAAGGTACTTTTAGCTTAGAAAGTAGCGAAGAATCAAGAGATTTGGTAGAGAAGGCAATGACTGATGCACGTAAGAAAGAGGTTGATGAATGGCTAAAAGATATGATAGAAAAGAAGAATACTCGTATGTTTGATATTCTTCAAGATGCTTACCGTGATCGAAATATCGGCTTGATTGATTCGCTAAATCGTGCGATGTACACCAATCATTATATGGAACACATGTTGTTTAAGCGCAATGAAAATATGGTGGATTCGATGGAAACATTGATGAAAAGTGGTTCATTATTCGCAGGTGTTGGTGCAGCACATTTGCCCGGTGATGATGGTATGATTGATATGTTACTGAAGAGAGGTTATTCGTTAAAGCCTATTTTCTCTGGACAAACAGATAAAGGAAAACAGTTAAAGGCCAAGTTTGAGAATAATTTTATCGCAAAGACGTATTCTCCTCAAACAACTGAGGATGGTTTTATTACATTAAATGCACCGAATAAGTTATATGAATTGTATGCTGATGGTGGAAGTTTTGTGGTTGCACCAGACTTTGATAATGGTTCGTATATCACAATTGCACGGTTGTATTCTTACAATTCGCTTCGTGAACGCAGCGAACAATTGACGGAGAAGGATTTAGAAAAATTATTGTTTGAGTTTATTCCTGGAGATATTATTACGAAAAAAGTCTTGACGTCGCCTTATCCTGGTTTTGATATTAAGAATGAAACAAAAACAGGAAATCATCAACGTTATTTGTTTTATGTAACGCCGATTGAAATTATTATTATCAAAATGGATGGTAAGAAGGAGTTTGTAAAACGAGAGAGTGATAAGATTTTTTCTTCTTTAAAATTAAATATAAAAGATAAAGTAACGGTTAATTCTGCATTTAATAGCTTTGAGGTAGAAATGCCAGGTTATACGATTACTAATAATACAAAGTATCGTGGAAAACGATTTGTACAGGCGTATAATGATGATAAAAATAGTTATGCGTTTTTGATGGAAAATGACTTAAATGATGTCAACTATATTGAAGAAGATTCTTTTGAGTTAGCTTATATAATGGAGCAATTTTGTGAGAATTTAGAAACGAAATTGGATGAAAATGGTCGTTATGAAGATGGTAAAGTACCAGCATTTTATAGTTATACGATTTTGGATTCAACAGAGGATAAACGCTTGTATTTAAATACACAATTATTAGGTGCAAGATATTATTTGATGGGTTATGTTGGTGAAGAAAAGGCTGCAAATGACTTTTTTAAGACTGTGAAAATCACACAATTTTCTAATTATACACAAGACTTTGAGGAACAAGTTGATACAAACTTATTCTTTACGGTACACGCACCAGATAATAGTGGATATTCTAATTATTATTCTCCATATTATCGTAATAATAATGAGGATGAAAAAGAGTACGAAAGTTACACAAAAAATCAAACGTATGCGACAAAATCGAATGAAGAAATTTATATTAAATTAAATAAATTTCACGATTGGTTTACTGAAGATCATATAGATAGCTTGTGGATTGATAAAGAGCGTTCATTTGAAGAAGAAGATTTCAAATTATCAAATACGAAAAAATCAACGATAGATAGTACACATTATTTTGAAGGTTTGTTAACTAAAGAAAAAAGTCATCGTGCTATTAAGTTTAAGTATATACAGAAAGATGGTTGCTTGTATAGTTTATCGACATTGATTCATAAAGGTGTAGATTTGAGTCCATTTGTAGATACTTTTTTCCAAACATTTACACCAAAAGATACGATACTTGGTATAAGCCCTTTTGTGGATAAGAGCGAGATGTATTTTACTGCGATTGAAAATCAAGATTCAATTTTGTTAGATTCTCGAACATATGTTGAGTTTGATGACAAGCATTATGAGAAAGCCAAAACATTGTTTTTAGAAGGTGAATATGATGATGATTGGAAATTTATAAAAGATATTTTACTGACAGAAATTTGTGCGATGGATTACGAAAAGACGTTACCCTTTTTGACAAAATTGTATATCGACTCGTACGAAAATTCTGATTATCAAGTACAAATATTGCGTCGATTAATTCGTGAACAATCTAAGACTTCGGCAGCAAAAGTCCTTAGCTTAATGGAACAAGATTTGCCAATCAATGATGAAGGTGGCCGTTTCTTATGGAACTTGACCGATTCTGCAAAAATTGCTAATCCATTAATGCCTAAATTGTTAGAATATGCCAGTATTCCTGACTATAAATATGATATTCAAGATATTATTGCTCGTTTAGTGACACACGAAGGGTTGAACCCAAAGAAGTATAAAAAATTCAAGAAGCAATATTTGAATGAAGCAAGAATTGAATTAAAACGTGCTATTGGTAAACAAAGTCAAACGAAAGAAAACGATAGTTACTATCGTAGTTATAGTGGAACTCGTTCTTTGAATCGCTACGTAGAATTATTATATCCATTTAAAAAAGATGCAAAAATTAAAACTTTTTTGGATGACGTTGCGAAGTTAGAAAATGCTGAAGTTCAATATAATTTTATTCGATTACAACTAATCAACGAATTGCCAGTTGATAAAGAAGCAGTGATAAAATTAGCGGAAGACGAAAAAGAACGTTTCGGGATTTATTCGCTATTACGTAAATATGAAGCCTTAGATTTGATACCAGATAGCTTAAAATCTAAAGTTGTTTTGGCACAAGGTTTCTTATCGAATGACAATTATTACGGTGATGAAATAGATACAATTTATCACATTAAAACTGAAACTGTTAAAATTAGTGGTGTAGATCATGAAGTGCTTTATTTTTATAAAAAGACAACTCGTGAAAACTCCTATTATGAAGAAGATAAAGAAAAGGAAACGATACTCGCATTAGCTTGGAAACCTGAGGATGATATTAATTCGTATAATTACTACGATATTTCTCAATTAAAAGAAGATGATGAGACTATCGAAGATGTAATCAAAGATTTGCGTAAGCAAATACAACTAAGAGATAGACGACGTATTAGTAGCTATGGAAGTAGTTATGGTTATGAAACCGCCGAAGAAACTTTTTAGAAATTGATTGTATGCTATAAGTAGCGGTTGTTTTTAGCAACCGCTACTTCTTTTAAAAAAAGTTAAATATTACCAATAAGCACGTACATCCTTACCTTCCATATAATTTATAAAAGCACGATTCACCACTTTGTGTCCGCCTTTTGTTGGATAATTTCCTGTGAAATACCAGTCACCTTTATGATTTGGACAAGCATCATGTAAACCTTCGATAGTTTGATAAATGATTTCTACTTCACATTCTACATCTTTAGGTTTAACAATTTCTGCTATTTTTGCAGATAGTTCTTTCTGCGAAAAGATGTCGTATAACGAAGCTACTTCATTGAAAACTTCGCCTTTAGTTGAAAATTGTTCCTTACTTCTTTCATAAGCTTGATCCAAAAGATAGGTTTGTCCGGTATCTTCTAACAAAGAAACTAACGCACGGAAAGCCACAAAATTTTTCATTTTTGACATATCAATTCCGTAACAATCAGGATAGCGAATTTGTGGAGCAGAAGAGACAATGATTATTTTCTTCGGTTCTAAACGAGCGACCATTTTTATCAAATTCTCTTTCAACGTTGTTCCTCGAACAATAGAGTCATCCATCAAAACTAAGTTATCAATACCTTTCTTAATTACACCATAAGTAATATCATAAGCACCAGCAACCAGTTGATTACGAGAAGCATCATCAGCGATAAATGTTCTTAATTTAGCATCTTTCGTGATGATTTTTTCTACACGAGGTCGCATTTTCATAACTTTCATGCGAGTTTCCTCATCAGCATCAGCACCTAACTCCATCAATCGCTTTAGTTTAATATCATCTAAACGATTATTAATACCTTCTACTAATCCATAAAATGAACCTTCGGCAGTATTAGGAACAAAAGAAAATACCGTATTTTTTAAATCATATTCAACAGCATTTAAAACAGCACCTGACAAGTTGATTCCCAATTGTTTACGTTCATGATAAATCTCTGCGTCATTCCAACGAGAAAAATAAATACGCTCAAATGAACAAGGTTTTTTCGGCAAAGGCTCTCTGTATTTTTCTATTTTAACCTCTCCATGTGCTTTGATAATGACAGCATGTGCAGGAGGAATTTCTTTAACATCTTCAACCGCTACATTAAATGCCGTTTGAATCGCAGGTCGTTCGGAAGCTATCACGACAACTTCATCATCTTGATAATAATATGCAGGACGAATACCAGCTGCATCACGCATTGCGAAAGCATCGCCATGTCCCATCAATCCACACATTACATAACCGCCATCAAATTTCTTCGTTGCCTTTCTTAATATGCGACCAATATCTAAATTACGAATGATTTTTTTCGTAATTTTTTTATGATTTTTTTTGTGGTCTCCTTTATGCCAATTAAACAAACGTTGTACTTCATCATCTAAAAAGTGTCCAATTCGTTCTAAAACAGTAACGGTATCAGAAACCTCTTTTGGATGTTGACCTAACTCTACCAAATGCCCAAACAATTGATCTACATTTGTTAAATTAAAGTTTCCGGCTAATAATAAATTCCTCGCTTTCCAATTATTCTGACGAAAAACAGGATGGCAGACTTCCACAGAGTTTCGACCATGTGTTCCATATCGCAAATGCCCTAAAAGAACTTCGCCCATATATGGCACATTTTCTTTAAGCCATTTTGCATCTTCCAATTGTTCTTGTGTCAAATCTTTATAATAGTCATAGATTTGTGTATAAACATCTTTGACAGGATCAGTTGCTATACTTCTTTTGCGACTAACATAACGATTGCCAGGAGCAGAATTCAGTTTAATCGTAGCGATTCCTGCACCATCTTGACCACGATTTTTAAGTTTTTGCATCAGAATATGCATCTTATTCACACCATACAATGCTGTACCGTATTTCTCTTGATAATAATCTAATGGCTTTAATAATCGAACCATTGCGACTCCGCATTCATGTTTAATGACTTCGCTCATCGTTATTGAAAGGATAATTTCTTATATGATTGATTATCAATGATATAAGAAGTTTTAATTTAAAATTTGTAGTTTGAAAAAGTCAAAAGGTGATACGTTATAAAAAAATGTATCACCTTTTGGTTAATTTAATATTTATATAAGTAATAAAAATACAATAGACTTTATTCTAAATAATTTCGTATGAAGCTAAATTATCTTTTATCGCTACTCTTCGTTAACAAAATACTCATGTAGCTAAGGCTACACTCCGTTTTTGTCGCCTCGATTAGCAATAAAATCTTAATTTCCATTCAT